>NZ_JAAAYH010000243.1:0-13864 GCF_018035285.1 Streptomyces sp. MK37H
GCCCCGAACCCCGCCAGCAGCGACTCGGGGAAGAACCCCTTGGCGGCAAGCACGGCGTAGTACGCCATCGGCCCATGCCCCTTGGACAGCAAAAACCGATCCCGCTCCGGCGCCTCCACGCCCTCCGCCGAAACCCGCAGCACACGGTCGTAGAGCACCCAGACCACGTCCAGCGTCGAGGTAGCAGCCGGCCCGTGCTTCTCGTCCCCGGTCATCAGACTCATCAGCCGAGGAAGATCGTCGTGCCCATATGCGGTGTGAACGTCGGTGAAGGTCATGATGCGAGCGTGCAACTTAAACCAAACTTCAAGTCAAGCCCCCGCCCGCGCCGCCCCCACTCGTCACTCCGGTAACAATGTGCGATGACCCGACCCCACGGGGTGAACGCCCCAGCTGGTGCCGCCGGACTCCCGATCTTCACCCGGGGTGGCAGCGACCACCCCCTGAAGTGCGGTATTGTTCTTCATGCGCGGTCGGCGAGGGAAAGCCCAAGCCGAACGAGCACCGGGACGTGGCGCAGCTTGGTAGCGCACTTGACTGGGGGTCAAGGGGTCGCAGGTTCAAATCCTGTCGTCCCGACGGTGCAGAGGGTTCTCGCAGGTCAACACCTGTGAGGGCCCTCTTTTCGCGCTCCCGTTTCCCGCGTCGAGGTCGAGCACGCCGCTCACCGACACCTTGACTCGGAGGCTTTTTCTCCATGCCGCTTCTGGACTTGGACAAGATCACCACAGGGCTCTCCAAGACCTGGGACGGGTTCCTGCGCGACTGGGACCGCTCCCTGCGGGCGGGCAACTACCCGGAGACCACCCGCTACAACTACCTCCTTGCCGCCGCCCAGCTGGCCCGCTACCTGAACGAGAACGTCACTCCCGACCTCGAGGCGGAGGACGCGGCCGAGGGTCCGGCCGAGGTCACCCGCGCCCACATCGAAGCCTTCCAGGGCTGGATGATCGAGACGCGGTCGGCGTCGACCGCGCTGAACAAGCACAAGGGACTGCAGCAGTTCTTCAAGTGGCTGATGCTGGATGAGGAGGAGATCGACCGCTCGCCGATGGAACGCGTCCGCCAGCCCAAGACCGTGAAGAAGCTGATCCCGGTCATCCGGGACGACGACACCAGGAAGGTGCTGGCCGCCTGCAAGGGCAAGGCGTTCCTCCAGCTGCGGGACGAGGCCATCATCCGCCTGTACTACAACACCGGCGCCCGCCTGTCCGAGGTCGGCAACCTCACCCTGGAGGACATCGACCTGGTTACCGACTCGGTGCACTATCACGGCAAGGGCAGCCGCGACCGCCGCGTGCGGTTCGGACCGAAGACCGCCCGGGCGGTGAGCCGGTATCTGCGGGCCCGCGCCAAGCGCAAGGGCGCCGAACTGCCGGACCTGTGGCTGGCCGACCGTGGCGGGAAGCGCCTGGCACCCAACGGCATCAAGATCATGATCAAGCGCCGCGGCCTGTCAGCCGGAGTGAAGGGCGTGCATGCACACCGGTGGCGGCACAACTTTGCCCACGAGTGGAAACGGGCCAACGGGGACTCCGGTGACCTGATGCTGCTGATGGGCTGGATCTCCGAAGACATGCCCCGCCACTACGGCGCCAGCGCGGCCGCCGAACGTGCCCAGGAGACCCACCAGCGGATGGGAATCGGCGAGAATGTCTGACCCCCTCACCCACACCCTCCCGGAACCTGTCGGAACATCGGACGGCACGGCCACCGTCCGGGCGGTCACCGGCATGGTGGCGGCCGTCGTCAGCCTGACCTTTCTCTTCGGCTTCGGCAACGTATGGAATCTCGCACTGCGACTGCGCGTGCCACCCTGGGTGGCACCCCTGGTCGCCCCGGCGGTCGACCTGTCCATCCTCGGCCTGCTGCTCGGCATCCGGCACCTCGCCCTCCACGGCGCACCGGTGGAGCAACTGCGCCCGGCACGTCGGCTGCTGCTGCTCTCCAGCGGCATGACTCTTTCGCTGAACACCGCCGACCCACTGATCGCAGGAGACCCGGGGAAAGCGGCCTTCGACGCGGTCGGCCCCATTCTCCTCATCGGATGGGCCGAGGTCGGACCCGGACTCCTCCACGCACTCGCCACCACCAGCCAACCCAGCCCGGCATCACACCCATCCGCGACGCCGCAGTACGAACAAGCCTCCGCTCAGGCAGCGGCGCCCCAGAACGATGACCGAGCCACGAGCGCCTCTTCCCCGCTTATGGCAGGGACGGAACGACAATGTGATGGCGATGAGTTGCTGAAGCGCGCCCGACAGGAAGACGCCCGACACTGGGAGACCTACCAACGGCCGATCTCCGCGGAAACACTCCGCAAGCGGCTCCACATCGGAGCGGCACGGTCACGCATGCTGGTGACGATGATCCGCTCCGACACCTCATCCAGGCGCGCCGATCAGACGCGTGGCCTCGAGGGAGCACCCGGGTGACGGGAAGCGTGAACGCCAGTGGGCGGCCTTTCACTTCTCGGCTCGCCTGGCTGACAAGTGGAGGAGGACGTCGCAGAATACGGCTGTCTGGTCCTTCGCGATCTCCTCGCCAAGCTGACCAGTTCACCGAAAGCGCCCTACTGCCCCGGCAGTTCACCGACGACAAGGACATCACCTTCGCCCGGGTGGACGGCGGTGCCCGGCGCTGCGACCAGGCAGCGTCCGGCGACGGCCCATTCAAAGGCAGCGATGTGGTCAAGGAGCTGACGGCCCGTGGGGGTAAGCGGGTGATGACTGGCGTCTACCTTGAGCAGCCCGGCCCACACTCCACGCCCGACAACCCCGTCCTGGTGTCGATCCAGGTGTTCCCGTTCCCAGATGCGGCCACGGCCGAGGACATGTACAACTACCTCAACGGCGGCGCACGCTGGAATCTCACCACGTGGTGCCCCCAGAGCGGGGTGGGCGCCAAGCTGTGTATCCCCGGCATCAGCCACGGCTTGCGTTACGAGTCCAACCAGATTTCTCACCGTTATGTGATTGCTGCCGTGGCTGACCGCACAGACCTCAGCAACGACCGCTCCATCGCCCCCTGGCTCAGCTCGGCAGCAGGCGAGGCAGCCAACTCGGCTGGCCCACAGAACCAGAGCGGCCAGTGAACTCGTTTCATCCTGATTCATGCAGGTCGGCGGGGCTGGCGTGCGTCTCGTCAGGGGCGCTCGTGCTGGTCAGGGGCTGTTCTTCAGTCCGTGATCGTCTGCGGGCCGCGGAGGGTCTCGCTTCGAGTGAGGACCAGGAGGGCCCGGCCGAGGTGGGTCGCCTGCTCGGGGGGAGGCGGGCAACCTGCAGCACATGACGTACGTCGTGCGGAGCCTGCCCGGCGGTTGAGCCGCCGCCCCGTCACTGCCGTGTCTCCCAGCGCACCGCCTCGTCAAGGACAAACCGGGCCCCGTCGAAGTCCGCCAGACGGGCGGCGACGGTGCGTGCGGCGAGGTGCTCGGGCAGGGCGGCCGAGAACTTCAGGCCCTGTACGGCGCGGGGGTTGACCTCGGGTAGGACCAGGCGGTCGGCGAGGTCGGCGCGGGCAGCCTGCCAACTCTGCGGTGTCGTTGCCGCACTGAGGCGGATCCGGGCGTCGTCGGGCTGTTGTACGGGGTCGGCGAGGGCCCCGAGGGAGGCGATGAGGGTGGCGTTGGCGCGGAAACCGGCCCAGGTCCACCACTCGAGTTTGTCGCCCTCGCGGAGCAGGAGTGTCCCGTGCGCGTCGACGTGCGCGGCGCGGTTCTCGCGGAGTTCGGCGAGGCGTGCTTGTGCGCGCCGGGTGAGGCGGACGGGCGGGTTCGCGCCGAGGAGTACGTCGCGCATGGCGCGGGTGAGCGGGAAGGAGAGGCCGCTGAGCCCGTAGCTGTCCCAGCGGGCGCGGCCGCCGCCTTCGGCGGGTTCGACGAAGGCACGTCTGCGGTTGAAGTCGACATGGCCGACCTGCCAGCTGCGTCCGCCGAGGAGCAGCAGGCGCGGCCCCTCACGCTGTTCGAGCAGAAGCCGGGGGTCGATGGTGCCGAGGTCCTTGCGGCCGAAGTAGACGGTGAACTGCGGCGGGGCGGTGAAGGCCGCGGTGAGGGCCATGAAGTGGCGGCGGCCGAAGTGCTTCTCGGCCTGGGGGCCGATGAAGAGGAGCCCTTCGTCGGTGTCGAGGAAGCCCCCGCCGACCAGGTACTTCATGATCGGCGTCGCGCTCCTGTCGAAGGGGGCGAGACCGTTCCACTCCTCGTGCCAGGTGCGGTCGCCGAGTGTGTGCTGCTGCAGGGCCGCGGCGAGAATCTGCTGGGCGACGAGGTGGCGCGGCTGTGGCGGCGGGACGACGGGCTCGATCCAGTGGCGGCCCCACAGCAGGAGCAGTGCTGCGGCTTTCAGGAGGGCGGCCTCTTCGGTGGCGAGGAAGAGGGCATTGCGTATGGTCCCGGTGCGCCGTCCCGTGCGGCCCAGGCGTTGCAGGAAGGCGGCGACGGTGTCAGGCGCGCCGATCTGGATGACCCGGTCCAAGTCACCTACGTCGATACCGAGTTCAAGGGTCGAGGTGGAGACGATCACGCAGTCGCGGGCCTCGGCGAAGGCTTCTTCGGAGCGGCGCCGCTCGTCGAGGGAGAGGGAGGAGTGGGAGAGATACGTCGTCACGCCGCGGAGGCGGAGTTTTTCACCGAGTTCCTCGACCGATGCGCGGGAGTCGCAGAAGACGAGACGCTTTTCGCCGCCGTGGAGGAGGGAGATGAGTCTGGCCGCGTTGTCGAGGGAGCCCACGTAGTCGAGTTCGATGTCGCCGGGTGGTGGGGTGTTTCCTTCGGGCGCCTTGAGATGAACGCCGGGTGCGACGACGCGGCCCGTGCGCTCGTGTGGTTGTGCCCCTTGCAGCCAGTGCAGCAGGTCCTCGGGGTTGCCGACGGTGGCGGACAGACCGATGCGCTGGATGCGCCGCCCTACGAGGCGCTCGAGGCGTTCGAGTACGGCGAGCAGGTGCCAGCCGCGGTCGTCCGATGCAAAGGCGTGCACCTCGTCGATGACCACGGCCCGCACCCCGCCGAGCATGTGCTTGTGGTCGGTCTTCTTGCTGATGAGCTGCGCTTCGAGAGATTCGGGGGTGGTCAGGAGGATGTCGGGGCTTTCGACCCTCATCCGCTTGCGGGCGGATTCCCTGGTGTCGCCGTGCCACAGCCCTGCCGTACGGCCCAGCCATCCCGCGTAGGTCTCGAGGCGCGGTTCGAGGTTGTTGAGGAGAGCTTTGAGGGGGGCGAGGTAGAGCACCGACGTGCCCTGCCAGTCGCTGTTTTCCATGGCCGCGAGCAGCGGGAAGGAGGCCGCCTCGGTCTTGCCGCCCGCGGTAGGGGCGAGCAGCACGGTGTCCTCGCCGTCCATCAGCGGGTCGATGGCGGCCTTCTGCAGGGGGCGCAGGTCGGGCCAGCCGAGGGTGTTGACGATGTGGTGCAGGAGTACGGGATGCAGGCGATCCACCGGATCTGGGCGCTCCGCCCGGTCCGATGCCATCACAGCTCCAGGCCGATGTCGTCGGCGGCCGCCGCGTTGCGTTCCACATCGGTCAACTCGTTCCGGGAAACGGTTAGTTGGTAGTGGATCCGCGGGTCGAACTCCTCGAACTGGTCGATCCGGTCGAGGACGTCCCCGACGAGCTTCTTCAGGAAGATCCGCGGGGCGACGCCGACCTTCCCGCCCAGGTGCCCGCCGACGGCCTTGGCGAGGTCGCCGATGTAAGCCTCGTCGGCCACCTCCCGGATCCGTACCGGATCGCCTGCTCCGGCGGCGTACAGGTCCCGGACCTTAAGCCCGAGCTGGACGAGGCGCTCCCCGGTGAAGCCCGGCAACCGGATCTGTACGGCGCGCGGGTTGTCGAAGCGCGGGTCGGTCGAGAAGTCGGTGGCGAGCCGCTGCGCGAGGGGGGCGAGTCGCTGCACACCCTGCGGCCCGTCGTAGAAGGCCGGGGTGCCGGTGATCACCAGATAGAGGCCGGGGAACCGTCCGGAGTGCACCTCGTCGATGAGCTGGCGCAGCGCGTTGAGGGCCTTGTCGCGGGCGTCGGAGCGGACCCGCTGCAGCGTCTCCACCTCGTCGAGTACGACGACGAGGCCGGCGTGACCGGTGTCGCGCAGGACAGTGAGGAGTCCTTGGAGGAAGCCGAGGGCTCCGAAGTGGTCGAGGTCACCACGCACCCCGGCCGCCTTGCGCGCCGCGGCGGACACGTGTGGCTGGCCGCCGAGCCAGGCGAGGACGGCGGCGGCCGATGTATCGTCGCCGGCTTCGAGCGCCTGTCGGTAGCCGCGCAGCGCGGCGGCGAAGGCCGGCGCGTGCCGGGAGACCTCGGCGAGCCGTGCCGACATCAAACGGTCCACGGCGTCGGCGAGCGCGTCCTCGGCGACACCGTCGGCAAGGGCGTCCTCCTCCAGTGCGTAGAACCAGCCGTCGACAACCTGCTGAAGCGCGCTGGGTGGAAAGGCCGCGGTGGTGAGCCGCTCGATGAGCCGTCGGTAGACGGTTTCGAGCTTGTGCAGCGGCGTCTCGTTCTCCGACACCTGGATCTCGCAGACGGCGAACCCGCGGGCCTTGCCGCGCTCGGCGAGCCACCGGGTGAAGAACGTCTTGCCGGAGCCGTACTCGCCGCGCACCGCTTTGAAGACGGAGCCGCCGCCTGCGACGGTTTCCAGTTCCTCGTCCAAAGCGGGGGTGAACCGGTCGAGGCCGGTCGCGAGCAGATCGAGCCCCTGCTCGGGCACGGCTCCCCGCCGCAGTGCGTCCACGACGCCTCGTCGCCGTACGGCGCTGACCTGACCACGTACGTCATTCACGGGCACCATCCTCGCAAACCTGACCCTCCTGCTGCCCGGGAGTCGGTGTGCGCGAGGAGTTCGGTACCGCGATCGCAGGGCCGAAAGGCCCCTGTGCGCGATGAGCGGAAAAGGGCTGGGGGATGGCGATCGCGCCCGTACAATCCAATAAACTAACAATCCATCAGGGTGGGCTGTCGGGACGGCGGACACGCGTTCACCACCCACCGGGGTCAGCCCTGATGGCAGAGCGCGGGGGATCGGAGAGCCAGGCTGATGAAGAAGGGTCGCTGGACGGCCGTCGCTCCTTCCGAGTACCCCCACGAGCAGGCGGCCCTCGAGAGGATCCTCACGCCTCTGCGGGACGACGGTCCGTGGCGGGCGTGGTCCAACTTCACCTTCGTCAGCCAGACGGGTCACGTTCGTGAGGTCGATCTCCTGGTCGTGACGCCGGGTGGCGTGCACATGATCGAGCTGAAGAGTCTGCACGGCCGGGTGGAACGGCGTGGCGGCCAGTGGGTGCAGATCCCGCCGGGGAACCGACGCGGGTACGGGAAGGGCCTCGGCGATCCACTGCGCCTCACCAACCAGAAGTCCAAGGAACTGGCTTCCCTGCTGCGCAGGTACGGCGCGAAGGTGTACATCACCGAGGGTGTGTGCTTCACCGAGGACGGCCTCGACCTGGCGCTGCCGCCGCACGAGTTGAACGCCCACATCTACAACGGCATCCCGGCCCTCCTCGCAGAGCTCCAGCTGCCGCCGCGCGAGGACCGGTTCAGGATCTCGTCCCAGGGCAGCGTCGACATCGGCAGGACGCTCGCGAAGGTCGGTATCCAGCAGGTTGTCCGGGAGGCGAAGGTCGGCCCGTTCATCCTGGACAAGCGGCCTTTCGACACGGGTGCCACCTGGGCCGATTACGCGGGCAGACACGAGCAGCTGTCCGAGACCGTGCGGGTACGGGTCCATCTGCGGCCCCGTAATTCGAGCAGCGAGGCGCGCAAAGCGCTGGTCGAGGCGGCGAAGCGGGAGGCCGGCACACTGAAGCGGATCCACCACCCCGGTGTGGTGCGCATCCGGGACTACTACCCCTCCGACCATGAAGCGGGCCCGGCGCTCACCTTCGATCACCATCCGGAGCGGCTACACCTGGACGAGTTCCTCGACCGGTGGGGCGGGAAGCTGGACCTGGAGGATCGGCTCGCACTCGTCCGCCAGATCGCCGAGGCGATCAAGTACGCGCACGCCAAGCGGCTCTATCACCGCGCCCTCACCCCACGCTCGATCCATGTCATCCCCCGCTCCAAGGGCGCGGCAGGGCGTGAACTGAGCGAGGAGGAGCGCTGGCGGCGGCCCTTGGTGCAAGTCTCCGACTGGCAGCTGGCCTCGCGTACGATCACCTCCAGTGGAGTGACCCTGGAGCCGTCCACGGTGTCGGGCGGAAGTGTCGACAACGCCTCGGACCCTTACTTGGCGCCGGAGTTGACCGCTCCGAAGGCCGATCCGGCGCGCATGGACGTGTACGGCATCGGCACGCTCGCCTATCTGCTCACCACTGGCAGCGCTCCCGCCGCGACCCGCGCGGAGCTGCAGGCTCGCGCGGAGAGGGGCGAGCGGCTCGCCCCGTCGGCGGTCAAGGACGGCATCCCGCCGTTCCTGGACGACCTGATCGATGCCGCCACCGCCCAGCAGCCGGACCAGCGGCTGGACGCGGTGGGCGACTTCCTGGAAATGCTGGCGGCGGTCGACGAGGACCTCCGGCCCGCCGCCGTACCGGACGACGAGCAGCCCTGGCAGGAGGAGCCCGCCGACGACCTCGATCCGCTGGAGGTCCCGCCCGGCACGCTGTTGCAGGGACGTTGGCGGGTACGCCGCCGCCTCGGTACCGGCTCGACGGCGCGCGCCCTCCTCGTACTCGACGAACAGCAAGGGAAGAACGACGCGTTCGCGGTGCTGAAGGTGGCGCTCGACGACGACAAGTCGGAGGCGTTGCAGCGCGAGGCGGAAACCCTCGGCCGACTGCGGGACTCGAGCATCATCCGGCTGCTCGTGCCCGGCACGTTCACCGTGGGCGGGCGTACGGTCCTGGCCACCGAGTACGTCGGCAACATCAAGGCCGAGGCCGACGACAAGCGCGACGACCGCACCGCGCGGGACGAGACCATGGCGCGCGTCCTGGGACGCCAGGGTCGTCTCACCATGGACGACCTGGAGCGCTACAGCGACAACCTTTTCAACGCCCTCTACTACCTGGAAGGCGAGAGCGTCTGGCATCGCGACATCAAGCCGGACAACATCGCGATCCGGATCCGTCCCAACGGCACCAAACAGGCTCTGCTCCTCGACTTCTCGCTGGCCGCCGTCTCGGCCCGCGAGACCGGCGCGGGCACATCCGGTTATCTCGACCCGTTCGTCGGCACGGTCATGCGGAACCTGTACGACGACGCCGCGGAGCGGTACGCGCTCGCCACGACGCTGCACCAGATGGCGTCGAACGAGCTGCCACAGTGGGGCGACGGGTCCGTCACCCCGCGGATGACGGACCCGAAGGAGTGGCCGTACCCGACGATCGCGTCGGAGGGCTTCGAGGACGAACTGCGCGACGGGCTCACCGAGTTCTTCCGCAAGGCGTTGAACAGGAATGCGAAGCAGCGCCACAAGGACCTGCGGGACATGCGGACGTCCTGGCAGAGGGTGTTCCAGGACGCGCAGCGGCTGGCCGCCAGCGCCGGACACGAGTCGCTGAGGCGGCAAGGACAGAGCTCCGCACCGGACAGCGAAGCCGACACCGCCGAGCTGCGCGACCAGCTGGCCGAGGTCGCCACCCGTGACACTCCTCTGGTGCGTGCGGGTCTGACACCGTCCGCTTATTCGATCCTGCGGGACATGAAGCTCACCACGGTCGGTGAGTTCCTCGACCGGGCCAGCCAGACGTTCATCAACCGGCCGGGGCTCGGCGCCCGGACGCGTACGGAGATCCAGCGCCGGCAGAAGGAATGGCGTGCCCGCCTTGGCTCGCGGCCCGAGCCGGAACCGGAGCCGTCGTCACCGGAGGCGAGGACGCCGCTCGAGGCGGATCTCGAGCGCATCGTCGGGGTGGTCTCCGACACCCAGGACATCGACCATCTCCTGGACCGGATCGTCCCGCCTGCCGCCGGCCGGACGAAGCGGCTGCACAACGTGGCCGTGCAGCTGCTGCGTGCGCCCGGCGCCGACGGGACGCCACCGGACCTTCCGGTGTGGCCGCGGCAGTACGACGCCGCACAGGCCGTTGGATTCGCCAACCAGGCGTCGATCTCGGGCGACTTGAAGAAACTCCGCAAGCGCTGGGCGGAGGACGAGGGCCTGCTGGAGGTGCGAGCGGCGGTTCTGGAGCAACTCCGCGTGCTCGGCCGGGTCGCCTCCGTGGACGCCCTCGCCGGCTGGCTGCTCGGCACCCGCGGCTACTCCCTGGGAGACCCGGAGGCGCGACGGGCCGCCGCCTTCGCCGTGCTGCGTGCGCTGATCGAACGCGAGCAGCACCTGCCCGGCGACGACAGGGCTTTCCTGCACTTCGCCCCGTACAAGGCGACCGATCCGGTACGCCGCGCGGGCTTCCTCGCGCTGGAGGTCGACCCGGACAACGAAGCCGACGGCCCCGACACCCCGGCCGCGCCCGCGCTGCTGAGCTATGTGAAGCGGCTCGGCGACGCCGCCGACCGGCTCGCGGGCCGGGACTCCCTGCCCGGCTCGAGCACGGTCCTCGCCGAGCTGAGTGCCGTGAGGCTGCCCGAGGGTGACTTCTCCTGGGACGACCGGCGCGTCGCCAACCTCGCCGCCCAGGCGAGCCAGAACGCCGCGCTGTCGCCGCGGCTCGAGATCTACCCGCGCGACCTGGGCCTCGTTCGCGCCCTGCGGCTCACCCAGGCGGGTCTGGTCCGCATCCTGCCGGGTCTGCCCGAGAAGCAGCAGCCAGGGCTGCCCCTGCGCGAGGTCCTCGAACGGGTCAATGACCGCTTCCCCGCTCTGGCGGCGCTCGCCGGGATGAAGGACAGGCCCGAGGAGCTGCTCAAGGCGCTGCGCGAGGCGGGGTTCGACCTCAAGTACGTAGCCGACAAGAAGGCGTTCCTGCCCCGGAAGTTCGAGGCGGTCCAGTCGTACACCTCGGCCCTCAGCGGCAGCGGTTCCGGGACCGGAGGTCCGCTGGATCGGGAGTCGACCGCGGCGCGGGCCGATGCGCAGCTGGCGGGCGCCGCGCGGTACGACGGGTTC
This sequence comes from Streptomyces sp. MK37H, assembly GCF_018035285.1. NCBI lineage: Bacteria > Bacillati > Actinomycetota > Actinomycetes > Kitasatosporales > Streptomycetaceae > Streptomyces > Streptomyces sp. MK37H. The sequence continues at coordinate 11,015 of NZ_JAAAYH010000243.1, forward strand.
CGGGTGCTGACCGTGCGCGCGCGCAGCGCCCCGGTGGTGGGACGGGAGCTGCACCGCCAGTACGGGGCGCGGGCGGTGTCGGTGACCGAGTTGTTCCTGAAGGGGCTGCGGGGCGACCTCACGCCGGGGCGCGCGATGCCGAAGTGGGAGGTCGTCGTCAAGGCGGACGCCCTCCCGGCCGGGCAGCGGCCGACGGGGTTCACGAACCTGGTGGCGGCGGTGTGGCAGGCCGTACAGGGAGCGTTGGAAGGGGAGCTGGCGACGGGACACAAGGCTGACGCCGCCGACCGGACCCCTGTCCTGCTCATCGACGCCGCCGTCTTCGCCCGTTACGACGGCATGCACGTCCTCGACCGGCTGACCGCACTGGCCAGGCGCGGGGGCCGCCCCCTGTGGGTCCTTGTCGCCCAGGACGACGAGACCGCCGTCCCGAAGCTCGCCGGACGCCCCGTCCCGTACCTCGAGGCCCAGCAGGAGTGGATTCCCGTTCCCAAGTCCTGGACCCGCATGCACGAACCGAACGCCCTCGAAGGAGCCACCGCGTGATCGACCGCAAGGCGCTGCTGTCCGACCTGCAGGCACAGGTCAAGGCGGCGGAGACGGATCTCGAGGGCCAGGTGAAGCGGGAGGACGCGGTACGCGACCGTCTCCGTGCCGAGTACGAAGCGTCGAAGAAGGTCGGCCGTACGGCGGCGACCTGGCAGTCCTGGCTCGGCGAGCGCATCACGCAGGTGGCGGTGGCGTGGGTGCTCGGAACCGTCTTCATACGTTTCGTCGAGGACAACGGCCTGGTACCGGAGCCGTACATCACCGCGCCCGACATCGCCGGGCGCGAGGTCGCGCAGGCACGGTACGACGAGTACGTGGACAAGGCGGAGGACCCCACGTACCGGGGCTGGTTCGAGCGCGCCTTCGAGGAGCTTGCGGAAGGGCCGGCGGGGGCACTGCTGTTCTCGGAGCACAATCCGCTACGGCAGATCCCGCTCTCGCACGAGGGGGCTGGGGCGCTGCGGGACTTCTGGCAGCGGACGCGGGACGACGAGGCGGGGACGTCGGTCCTGGTCCACGACTTCACGGACCCGCTGCCGGACGACGGCGACGGGACGGAGGGGTGGGACACTCGGTTCCTGGGCGACCTGTACCAGGACCTGAGCGAGGCCGCCCGGAAGAACTACGCGCTGCTGCAGACCCCGGAGTTCGTGGAGGAGTTCATCCTCGACCGGACGATGAAGCCGGTGGTGCGAGAGCGGGGCGGCGTCGAGGGCCTGAAGATGATCGACCCGACGTGCGGGTCGGGGCACTTCGTGCTGGGCGCCTTCCGGCGGCTGATACGGGAGTGGGCTGCCCGGCGACCGGAGCTGGACGCGCACGCGCGGGTGCGCGGGGCGCTGGAGTCGGTCCACGGAGTGGACATCAACCCGTTCGCGGTGGCGATCGCGCGGTTCCGGCTGCTGATCGCGGCGATGGCGGCGGCGGCGGTGCAGACGCTGGGGGAGGCGGCGGGCTATGAGTGGCCTATGCAGTTGGCGGTGGGGGACTCCCTCATCAAGCCGCGGCAGGTGACGGACCAGCTGTTCACGGCCGAGGCTGACCCGCTGGCCGAGTTCAAGTACGCGACCGAGGACATTCAGGAGCGCCCGCACCTTCTGGATGAGGGCCGGTACGACGTGGTCGTGGGGAACCCGCCGTACATCACAGTCAAGGACAAGCAACTCAACAAGCACTACCGGGAGTTGTACGACGCCTGTTCGGGCAAGTACGCGCTGTCGGTGCCGTTCGCTCAGCGCTTCTTCGAGCTAGCGAAGAAGGGTGGCGCCGACGGCAAGGGCTATGGCATGGTCGGCCAGATCACGGCGAACTCCTTCATGAAGCGGGAGTTCGGAGCGGAGCTCATCGAGTCTTTCTTCCGCGACGAGGTGGAACTGACCGAGGTCATCGACACCTCCGGCGCGTATATCCCGGGGCATGGGACACCGACGGTCATCCTCGTCGGCCGTAATCGCGACTGGACGCAGGGGCGCGGGGACACGATTCGCACGGTTCGTTCGGTGCAGGGGGAACCTTCGGCTCCGGAGGTTCCGGAGGAGGGGTTCGTGTGGTCGGCAATTGTCGGGCAAATCGACGAGCCGGGGTCGGTGAGTCAGTGGGTTTCGGTGGGGGACCTGGAACGGGGGAAGTACTTCGGGACGCATCCATGGGTACTGGCAGCAGGCGGTCGAGAGATGATCGATCGCCTCAACGAGGCCACGCATCCCCTCAGAATGATCTCCGATTCAATTGGCATCACAGCATTTACCCTTGAGGACGACCTATTCCTGATGCCATTCGACTCTATGTGGCGTAAGGGAATTCCCGGCGAGTTTCATCGCCCGATGGTAACTGGAGATCTCCTTCGCGATTGGTCGGGCCAAGGCTTCAATGAGGCCTTGTTCCCGTACACGGCGGACTTTGTGCCGATTTCTGTTGAGGATCATGGCGCGCTAGAGAAGGCAATGTGGCCTGCGCGCACGACCGTGTCACGGAACCTCATGTTTGGTGGCAAGACGAAAGTGGACGCCGGGCTCAAATGGACTGAGTATGGACGCCTGACGTCGAGCAAGCTGAAAGCTCCCCTGTCGATCGCGTTTGCCGAGATTTCAACGCATAACCACTTCATGCTGGACCGGGGTGGAAAGGTATTCAACCGCACCTCACCGGTGATCAAGATGCGGGAGGGGGTCACCGAGGAAGAGCACCTTCAACTACTTGGCGTCCTCAATAGCTCAACGGCCGCGTTCTGGCTCAAGATGGTCTGCCACGATAAAGGCAATGGCGGGATCGGGGGCGGCATATCGGACGAGTTTTGGGAGC
>NZ_JAAAYH010000244.1:0-13861 GCF_018035285.1 Streptomyces sp. MK37H
CGATGCGGTCAATCTGCCTTGACCAACGCGGCACCCGCCCGTCGGTCACGGTCCGGGGCGTGCGGCAGTCCGCTCGTACGCCCCCTCGGACGGCGGACCATAGACTTCAGACGCTGTTCGCGACGTTTCCCGCCGTATCCGCTGTGTGAGAGGTAGTTCGCCACCCATGAGGCTCGTCTTCGCCGGTACCCCCGAGGTCGCCCTGCCCGCTCTGGAGGCGCTGATCGCGTCCGAGAAGCACGAGGTGGTGGCCGTGGTGACCCGTCCCGACGCGCCCGCCGGACGAGGCCGCCGGCTGGTGGCCAGTCCGGTCGCCGAGCGGGCCGAGGAGGCGGGCATCGAGGTGCTCAAGCCCGCCAAGCCGCGCGATCCGGAGTTCCTCGCCCGGCTCACCGAGATCGCGCCGGACTGCTGCCCGGTGGTGGCCTACGGCGCGCTGCTGCCCAAGGCCGCGCTGGAGATCCCCGCGCACGGCTGGGTCAATCTGCACTTCTCGCTGCTCCCGGCCTGGCGGGGCGCGGCCCCCGTGCAGCACTCCCTGCTGGCGGGCGACGAGATGACCGGCGCCTCGACCTTCCAGATCGAGGAAGGGCTGGACTCCGGGCCGGTGTTCGGGGTGGTGACGGAGCAGGTGCTGGCCACCGACACCAGCGGCGATCTGCTGACCCGGCTCGCCTTCGCCGGTGCGGGGCTGCTCGAGGCGACGATGGACGGCATCGAGAACGGCACCCTGCGCCCGGTGCCGCAGCCGGCCGAGGGCGTCTCGCTCGCCCCGAAGATCACCGTCGAGGACGCGGAGATCGACTGGACGGCGCCCGCGCTGCGCGTCGACCGGCTGGTGCGCGCGTGCACCCCCGCCCCGGGCGCGTGGACCACCTTCCGGGGGGAGCGGCTGAAGGTCGTCTCGGCCCGGCCGGTGACGGACCGCACGGATCTGGAGCCCGGTCTGCTGGCCGCCACCAAGAAGTCCGTGTACGTGGGCACCGGCAGCCATGCCGTCGAGCTGACCTGGGTGCGGCCGCAGGGCAAGAAGCCGATGCTCGCGGCGGACTGGGCGCGCGGGGTGCGGATCGCGGAGGGCGAGCGGCTCGGGTCCTTCTGACGGATCTCCGTGGAAGAAGGACCCCAGGGGCCTGAGCGGGCCGCCACGCCAAGACCGACTGCGCTACGGACGCGCCGAAGAGGCGTACGTTGACTTCAACCTAGGTTGAAGTCTTACGTTCCTCACAAGACCTCGGAGGTGCGTGATGGACATGCAATCGACCGCCTGGCATTCCCTGTATCAGACGGCCAATGCTCAAGACGACCGGCGGCCCTTCTCCCGCGAGACGCTGCGCCGCATCGGCGCCTTCGCCCGTCCGCACCGCCGCCGGCTGCTGCTGTTCCTGGTGCTGAGCACGGTCACGGCGGTGCTCGCGGTGGCGACGCCGCTACTGGCCGGCCGGGTGGTGGACGCGATCGTCCACCGTTCGGGACAGGGCACGGTGCTCTGGCTGGCCGGGCTCATCGCCGCGATCGCCGTGGCGGAGGCGGCGCTCGGGCTGGTGACCCGCTGGCTGTCGGCGAACATCGGTGAGGGGCTGATCCTCGATCTGCGCACCGCCGTCTTCGACCACGTCCAGCGGATGCCGGTGGCGTTCTTCACCCGGACCCGCACCGGTGCGCTGGTCAGCAGGCTCAACAACGACGTCATCGGCGCGCAGCGGGCGTTCAGCGACACCCTCTCCGGGGTGGTCGGCAATGTGGTGACACTGCTGCTCACCTTTGTCGTGATGGTCGGGATCTCCTGGCAGATCACCCTGCTGACGCTGCTGCTCCTGCCCGTCTTCCTGCTGCCCGCGCGCCGGGTGGGCGGACGGCTGGCGAAGCTGCGGCGCGAGGCGGCCGCGCACAACGCCGCGATGAGCACCCAGATGACCGAGCGCTTCTCCGCGCCCGGGGCGACCCTGGTCAAGCTCTTCGGGCGGCCCGCCGACGAGTCCGCCGAGTTCGCCGCGCGGACCCGGCGGGTGCGGGACATCGGGGTGCGTACCGCGATGGTCCAGGTCTCCTTCGTGACCGCCCTGACCCTCGTCTCCGCCCTGGCCCTCGCCCTGGTCTACGGCCTCGGCGGCTGGTTCGCGCTGCACGGGCGGCTCGACCCCGGCGCCGTCGTCGCGCTCGCGCTGCTCCTCACCCGGCTGTACGCGCCGCTGACCGCGCTGGCCGGGGCGCGGGTCGAGGTGATGAGCGCGCTCGTCAGCTTCGAGCGGGTCTTCGAGGTGCTCGACCTCGAGCCGCTGATCAAGGAGAAGCCGGACGCCCGGGAGGTCCCGGAGGGGCCGGTGTCCGTCGAGTTCGACCGCGTCGACTTCGGCTACCCGGCCGCGGACAAGGTCTCCCTCGCCTCCCTGGAGGAGGTCGCCACCCTGGACACCCGCGGTGGCGTCCCGGTCCTGCACCAGGTGTCCTTCCGCGCCGAACCGGGCCAGATGGTCGCGCTGGTGGGCTCCTCCGGCTCCGGGAAGTCGACCATCGCGCAGCTGCTGCCGAGGCTCTACGACGCCGACCACGGCGCCATTCGGCTCGCCGGGGTGGACGTCCGCGATCTGACGGCCGGCTCGATCCGCGCCACCCTCGGCATGGTCACGCAGGACGGCCATCTCTTCCATGACTCGATCCGCGCCAATCTGCTGCTGGCCCGGCCGGAGGCCACCGACGAGGAGCTGTGGGAGGTGCTGCGCCGGGCCCGCCTGGAGGGGCTGATCGCGGCGCTGCCGGACGGTCTTGACACCGTCGTGGGCGAGCGCGGCTACCGGCTCTCCGGCGGGGAGCGCCAGCGGCTGACCATCGCCCGGCTGCTGCTGGCCCGGCCCCGGGTGGTGATCCTGGACGAGGCCACCGCGCATCTGGACTCCACCTCGGAGGCGGATGTCCAGGAGGCGCTCGGCGAGGCGCTGGACGGGCGCACCGCGGTGGTGATCGCCCACCGGCTGTCCACGGTCCGGGCAGCGGATCTCATTCTCGTCGTGGAGGACGGGCGGATCGTGGAGCGCGGTACGCACACCGCGCTGCTGGCCGCCGGAGGCCGCTACGAGGAGCTGTACCGCACCCAGTTCGAGCAGCCGACGACGGTTGACAACGGATTCGCCGTGGCCGGAGCGAGCGTGTCCGGTGCGGCCGTTGCCCCCACGACCGTGAATGGAACGGCCGTGGACGGCACCATCGTGGACGGAACGGCCCTGGACGGCGGTCCCACGACCGCCGACGCCCCGGCGACGTAGGCTGGTCCCTTCAGCCCGATCCGTCCCCCGGAGCACATTTCCCGTGACCGACCAGCCCCGTCGTCGCCGTCCCCACGCCCCGAACCGGCCTGGCAAGCCCTACCGCCGCCCGCTGAAGGACCCCGTGCGGATCCTCGCCTTCGAGGCGCTGCGGGCGGTCGACGAACGGGACGCGTACGCCAACCTCGTTCTCCCGCCCCTGCTGCGCAAGGCGCGGGAGAGCGCGGAGGCCGGCAGCGGGCCGCGGTTCGACTCCCGGGACGCGGCGCTCGCCACCGAGCTGGTCTACGGCACCCTGCGCCACCAGGGCACCTACGACGCGATCATCGCCGAATGCGTGGACCGCCCGCTGCGCGAGGTGGATCCGCCCGTGCTCGACGTGCTGAGCCTCGGCGCCCACCAGTTGCTCGGGACCCGTATCCCCACCCACGCCGCCGTCTCGGCGAGCGTCGAGCTGGCCCGGGTGGTGCTCGGCGACGGCCGGGCCAAGTTCGTCAACGCCGTGCTGCGCAAGATCGCCGCCCATGACCTCGACGGCTGGCTGGAGCGTGTCGCCCCGCCCTACGACAAGGACCCCGAGGAGCATCTGGGCGTCCGCCACTCGCATCCGCGCTGGGTCGTCTCCGCCCTGTGGGACGCGCTCGGCGGCGGCAGTGCCGGTATGGAGGAGCTGCTGGCGGCCGACAACGAGCGGCCCGAGGTCACCCTCGTCGCCCGGCCCGGCCGGTCCACGCCCGGGGAGCTGCTGGACGCGGTCGGCGAGCGGACCGCGGTGCCGGGCCGCTGGTCCCCGTACGCGGTGCGGCTCACCGAGGGCGGCGAGCCCGGTGCGCTGGAGGCGGTGCGTGACGGGCGGGCCGGAGTGCAGGACGAGGGCAGCCAGCTGGTGGCCCTCGCGCTGGCGAACGCCCCGCTGGAGGGGGACGACCGGCGCTGGCTGGACGGCTGCGCGGGCCCCGGCGGCAAGGCCGCGCTGCTCGCCGCGCTCGCCGCGGAGCGCGGCGCCTCGCTGCTGGCCGCCGAGAAGCAGCCGCACCGGGCCCGGCTGGTGGCCGGGGCCCTGGCGGGCAACCCCGGGCCGTACCAGGTGATCGCCGCGGACGGCACCCGGCCGCCGTGGCGTCCGGAGTCCTTCGACCGGGTGCTGGTGGACGTCCCCTGCACCGGCCTGGGCGCCCTGCGCCGCCGTCCCGAGGCGCGCTGGCGGCGGCGCCCCGAGGACCTCGAGGGCTTCGCCCCGCTCCAGCGCGGGCTGTTGCGGGAGGCGCTGGCCGCGGCGCGGATCGGCGGGGTGGTCGGCTATGCCACCTGCTCCCCGCATCCGGCCGAGACCCGGGCCGTGGTCGAGGACGTCCTCAAGGGGCGGGGTGGCGCGGCCGTCTCCGCGGAGTGGATCGACGCACGGCCGCTGCTGCCCGGGGTGCCCGAGCTGGGCGACGGCCCCGACATCCAGCTGTGGCCGCACCGGCACGGCACGGACGCCATGTATCTGGCCCTGCTGCGCCGCACCGGCTGACCCCGCTCATTTCCGGGGTCGGTCCTTATCCAGGGTCAGTCCTTCGGAACCGCCGGAAGCGCTTCCTCGGGCCGGTCGGTCGGGGCGTAGAGCGTATCGGCGTGGGCGGTGGGGTTGAGGTCCTTGTGCACCGCGCGCGCCACCGCCTCGATGGTGGCCACGCCCGCCTCCATGGTGCGGTCGTCCTGGGTGAGCACGGTGAGCGTGTAGTCGTGGCCGCCGCCGGTGAAGGCGCCGATGCTGTGCACCCGCCAGCCGTGCGAGGAACGCTCCAGCCAGCCGTTCTTCACATGGATCTGCGTACCGCCCGGGGCGCCGGCCGGGGTGCCCCAGCGCTGTTCGGGGATGACCTTGCCCATCAGCGTGAGGACGTAGGTGCGGGAGGCGTCGGTCAGCACCGTGTTCGCGTGGGTGATCAGGTCCAGGAGCCGCTCCTGGTCGTTCGCGGTGATCTGGGTGAGACCCCAGTAGCCGTCCTTGCCGGGCACGGTGGCGTCCATCCCGGCCGCGCGCAGGAACGCCTTGACCCTGGAGGGCTTGAGCTGCTTCCACAGCTTGCTGGTCGAGGCGTTGTCCGACTTGGTGATCATGGCTTTGGCGAGGGTCTTCTCGCGCTTGGTCAGCCCCCGGTGGTGCCGCTGCGCGTCCCACAGCAGCGTCCCCAGGACCGTCACCTTCACCACGCTCGCGGAGTCGAACCTCTGGTTCGCGCGCAGGGTGCAGCGGGTGTGGGTGGTGTGGTCGCGGAGGCTGATCGCGACGGTGCCGGACCGGCCGCGCAGCGCGCCGGAGATGTCCTTGGACATCTTCCCGGCCGGCCCGGACTGGTGCGAGACGCAGACCGGCCGCGGTGCCGTGGCCGCCGCGGAGGCGGGCCCGGCCCCGGCGGCCGACGCCGCGACGACGGCCGCTGTCAGCGCCGCGCACACCGCGGTGCGGGGGTGCCGGGGTATTCGATCGCTCGTCATGGTGGGTTGCCTGTTTCCCTTGCCTTGTCGCTGGTCACACGAGCCGCTTACATCACAAGAGCCACTTCTGCGCTCTCGACTCATATGACCCGGGCGCGACGGCCAGGGGTTGCTCGACCATCTTCATGATCTCGTCTCCCTCGGCGTCCGTCGATCCGAGCGGGGCCGATGATCAGATCCCGGCTCCATGGACCGGCGCCGATCGTGGGAGGCTTGGAGCCATGGTCCCGCAGATCAATCCCAGCATCCTGTCCGCAGACTTCTCCCGCCTGGCGGATGAGGCGAAGGCGGTCGAAGGCGCCGACTGGCTCCACGTCGACGTCATGGACAACCACTTCGTCCCCAACCTCACCCTCGGCGTGCCGGTGGTCGAATCGCTGGGCAGGGCCACGCAGACCCCGCTGGACTGCCATCTCATGATCGAGGACCCGGACCGCTGGGCGCCGCAGTACATCGAGGCGGGCGCCGGCTCCGTCACCTTCCATGTGGAGGCCGCGGCCGCGCCGGTGCGGCTGGCGCGCGAGATCCGGGCCAAGGGCGCGCGGGCCTCGATGGCGCTCAAGCCCGCCACGCCCATCGAACCGTACGAGGATCTGCTGCCCGAGCTGGACATGCTGCTGGTGATGACCGTGGAGCCCGGCTTCGGCGGCCAGGCGTTCCTCGACATCATGCTGCCGAAGATCCGCCGTACCCGGCAGCTCATCGCCAAGCACGGCCTTCAGATGTGGCTGCAGGTGGACGGCGGCGTCTCGGCCGAGACCATCGAGCGGTGCGCCGAGGCGGGCGCCGATGTGTTCGTCGCGGGCTCGGCCGTCTACGGCGCCGACGACCCGGCCAAGGCCGTACGGGAGCTGCGCCACCTCGCCGAAAAGGCGACCGGCACCCCCGGTTCATGAGGCGACGCAGCTACCGGTCGATGAACTCAAGGGTGAAGGCCAAACCAACTCCGCCGTTTCTGACAGGATGAACGGTGAGTCCGGACAGTGAATAGTGAGGAGACCGCGGTGTCGACGGGCCGTTCAGCCACGCGGATGGGACCCGCCGAACTGGTGCAGGCGGCCGCCATGGCGCGCCGCTTCTACCTCGAGGGCAAGTCCAAGATCCAGATCGCCGAGGAGTTCGGCGTCAGCCGCTTCAAGGTCGCGCGGGTGCTGGAGACGGCGCTCGAGCGCGATCTGGTGCGCATCGAAATCCGGGTTCCCGCCGAGCTCGACGCGGAGCGCTCCGACGCGCTGCGGGCCCGTTACGGGCTGCGCCACGCGGTCGTCGTGGAGTCCCCGGCCGATGCCGAGGCGGACACCCCGGACCCGGAGAACCTCGGCGAGGTCGCCGCGGACCTGCTGGGCGAGCTGGTGACCGAGGGGGATGTGCTGGGGCTGGCCTGGGGACGGTCCACGATCCACATGGCGGCCGCGCTGCACCGGCTGCCCCCGTGCACCGTCGTCCAGCTCACGGGCGTGTACGACGCGGGCACGGCCGAGCGCGGCTCGGTCGAGGCGGTGCGCCGCGCCGCCGCCGTCTCCGGCGGTGAGGCGCATCCCATCTACGCGCCGATGCTGCTCCCGGACACGGCCACCGCGGACGCCCTGCGCGGCCAGACCGGTATCGCCCGCGCCTTCGAGTACTTCGACAAGGTCACCGTGGCCTGCGTCTCCATCGGCTCCTGGGAGGCCGGGATCTCCACGGTCTACGACATGCTGACGGAGGAGGAGCGGGCCCACTACGAGAGCCTGGGCGCCGCCGCCGAGATGTCCGCCCACCTCTTCGACGCCGAGGGCCGCCGCATCGGCCGCGACCTGGGTGAGCGCTGCATCACCGTGGAGGCCGACCGGCTGCGCCGGATCCCCGAGGTGGTGGCCATCGCCGGTGGCCGCCGTAAGGCCGAGGCGATCGGGGCGGTGCTGAGGTCCGGCCTGGTCACCAGCCTGGTGACGGACACCGCCGCCGCGGACTACCTGCTCGCCGGGACCACCCCCGCCGCCCACCCCGCCCTCGACCGCGCCGACCCGGACGGGCCGTAAGCCCCCGGGGGTCACGGGTCGGCTCTTGGCGCGCTGAGCATCGCCGATTCGATGATCGCCTGTAGTTCCTCGGTGGTGGCGCCGTCGCGGGCTTGCACGGCCAGCCCGTGAAGCACTGTGGTGTACAGGGCCGCGAGGGTCCCGAGGTCCGCGGTGGCGGGGACGTCGCCTGCCGCGACGCCCCGCTCGAGCCGTTGCCGGAAAAGCTCGCGCACAGCCTGTCGGCGTTCGGTCACGAAGGCGCTGACCTCCTCGTTCCGTGCGCTGCCGGCCGCGGCCGCGAGGACGACCATGCATCCGGGCGGGCGCTCGGGGTCGGCGAAGGTGACGATGTTGGCCCGCAGCAGCGCGCGGATGCCCTCGTAGGCTGTCGGCGCCTCTTCCAGGGCACGTTGCGCCGGGGCGCCGACTGTGGACCCGTACAGCTCGGAGCCGCTGCCCGAGGGGCACCCCTTGTGGAAGGTGCCCGGTCTGCTGCTCACCCCGCATGTGGCCGCCAGTGTGCCGCTGACGATGTCCCGGGCCTACGACGTCGTGGCGGAGCAGCTGCGCTACTTCGTACGAGGTGAGGAACCGCCCAACGTGGTGCACGGAACCTACTGACCCGGTGCGAGAACAACGTCATCAGCCTTGACGTGATTCGCCTCACGCATACACAATCCGACTTACCTAGCAGACGGCGTCTTAAATATAAGACACCAACAAGCAAGATTTGTCGCGGCGAACGGCTCGTCGGGCGAGGCCATCGGCTCATGCGCCGAGAGGTCCGCCTTCTGACTCGGGCCCCGAACGCCCCTGCCGATTACTCCAGTTCCTCCTCCACCAACGCTGCCGGAGGTCCGTCATGTATCAACAGCCCACCGCCCCTCTGGGCGGATCCCTCGGGTGGTCGGCCCTGACCGCCGCCATTCCTCTCTTGCTGCTGTTCCTGCTTCTGGGCGTGTTTCGGGTCCGGGCGTGGATAGCCTCCGTCATCGGGTTGCTCGTTGCGACCGCCGTGGCGATCGGTGTGTACGGGATGCCGTTCGGAACCGCGGTGTCCGGCATGGCGGAGGGGGCCGTCTTCGGGCTGTTCCCTGTCATGTGGATCGTGGCCAACGCGATCTGGGTCTACCGGATGACCCGCGACAGCGGGGATTTCGACCGGTTGCGCGAGGCGTTCTCACGGGTCAGCGACGACCGCCGGATCCAGGGTCTGATCATCGCGTTCTCATTCGGTGCGCTGCTGGAGGCGCTGGCCGGCTTCGGGGCGCCGGTGGCGATCTGTTCGGTGATGTTGGTGGCGCTCGGGCTGTCGGCCCTGCGGGCGGTGACGGTGTCGATGATCGCGAACACCGTGCCGGTGGCGTGGGGCGGTGTCGGGTTGCCGATCATCACACTCGGTCAGGTCACCGGGATTCCGGTGGACGCGCTGAGCCGGGCCACCGCCCACCTCGTCCCGGTGCTCGCACTCTTCGTCCCGCTATTGCTGCTCGTGGTGCTCGACGGCACCCGGGGTGTGCGCGAGGCGTGGCCCGCGGCGGCGGTGGCCGGCGTGTCGTTCGCCGTCCCGCAGTACGTGGTCGCGACCTTCGGCCCGATCCAACTCGTGGACATAGTCGCCGCATTGGCCTCGGCCGGATCCGTTCTGCTGTTGACGCGGTTCTGGCAACCGCGCCGCTCGGACCACTCGGCCCGAGCCGATGTCGAGGCGCCCGGCGGTGGAGCCCTGACGCCAACTGGCACCGGCGCGACCGGCGTTCTCACCGCTCCGTCCCGCGTCGACGTCTTCCGCGCCTTTGCGCCCTACCTGGTGATCATCGTGTTCTTCACCGTGTCCGTGGTCCCGAGTATCAAGGGCGTGCTGAAGGCTGCGACGTTGACCTTCGAATGGCCCGGGCTCGCGGTGCGGACACCACAGGGCGAGCCGGTGGCGCTCGCGACCTACAAGTTCGACTGGCTCGCCACCCCCGGGACGGTGCTGCTCATCGCGGGCGCCGTCACCGCGATGATGCTGCGGATCAGCGCCCGCTCGGCGCTGCGGGCCTACGGCCAAACGCTGTCTCAGCTGCGCGAGGCCGGAGCCACCGTCATGGCGGTGCTGGCGTTGGCCTATGTCATGAACCTGTCCGGGCAGACCACGACACTCGGCCTGTTCCTGGCCACCGCGGGAAGCTTCTTCGTCGTCCTGTCACCGTTGCTCGGCTGGTTCGGTACCGCCGTCACCGGCTCGGATACGTCATCGAACTCGCTGTTCGGCGCGTTGCAGGTCAGCGCCGCGCAGGGGACCGGGATGTCGCCGACCCTCGCCGCGGCCGCCAACACCGCGGGCGGGGTCCTGGGGAAGATGATGAGCCCGCAGAACCTGGCCGTCGGAGCGGCGGCCGTCGGCCTGGCGGGGCGCGAGGGCGAAATCCTCCGGCGGGTCCTCGTCGCGTCCGCGGTGCTCGTGCCCGCGCTCTGCCTGCTCGTCTATCTGCAGTCGACCCCGATCCTCGGGTGGCTCGTGCCGTGACCGGGACTCGATACACCCACCCATGCGCATGGACACCAGCATTGGAGGCAATCCTGTGATCGACGCGCGGATTTCATCGGTACGGATGAGGGAAGTAAGCGCCGTGCTCGCCGCCGGTTCACCGCACCGTGCGGCCCCGCCGCAATCCCGTCCGCTCAGCATCTACCCGTCGTTCCACACCGGATCCGCGGGCCAGGTGCTGATGTCCGATCCTCATCGCAGGACCGCCGGATACCTTGAGATCGCGACCACGGCCGGTGTGACCGGCAGGTACGGGCCGCTCGATCACGATGTGGTCGCCCCATTGGCGGAGGGCATGGCGAGCGGATTGCTCGGCCTGAACCCGATGGCGAACGGCTACATCTGGGATGTGCTGCAACGCACCGACCGGCACGCACGCCATGGAACCCGCAAGATCGCGATGAGCGCCGTGGACAACGCGCTGTGGGATCTGCGTGGCCGCTTGATGGGCGTTCCCGTCTGGCAGCTGCTCGGAGGGGCCGGTCGCACACAGATCCCGGCCTATGCCAGCACTCACGGCACGTTTCATTCCGACGGCGAAGTCGAGCGCACGGCGGAGGAACTGCTCGACGAGGGCTACACCGCCCAGAAGTGGTTCTTCGGCGACGGGCCCGCGCAGGGCCCCGAAGGAATGGAACGCAATATCGCGCTGGTCGAACGTACCCGAGCGGCCGTCGGTTTTCGATCCGCCCTGATGTTCGATGCCTTCATGAGCTGGGACCTCCCCTATGCCCGGGCCTGGTGCGCCCGGGTGGAGCACCTCCGGCCGGATTGGCTGGAGGAGCCATTCCCGGCGGCGGCGGTCCCGTCGTTCGCACAGCTCCGCTCCTCGACCACCATTCCGCTGGCAGCCGGTGAGCACCTGTACGACCGGTACGATCTCCTGCCCTTTTTGCAGAAGGGGCTGCTGAGCGTGGTGCAAGTCGATCCGGAATGGTGCGGTGGCGTTACCGAAGTAGTGCGAATGTGCGCCATGGCCGAGCCGTTCGGCGTTCAGGTGTTTCCGCACGGGCACGGTATTCACGCCGCGCTGCATGTCGTGGCAAGCCAATCGCCACAGCTCTGTCCGTCTGTCGAGTACCTCTACCGCTTCACTCCCGAAAAGCACTACTTCGAAGTCGAAGCTCCCGTTCCGAAGGGCGGAGTGATCCCGCTGCCTGCCCGCCCGGGATTCGGCATCGAAATCGACGAAGATCGAGTGGAGACGAGCAAGGAAATCTTCGCGTTTTCCTGACCCGTCACGCCCCGGCGGCGCACCCCATGGTGATCGACTGGCTACCGCTCCACCGTGTCCCCTTGTAGGATTACATGATCATGAGGGTTTGTTCGCTGTGTCTTCGTGGGAGTGACCTGCGTCCCTCCGTGTGAAAATGTGGAAGTATGCAATTCCTTGAGCCCGGCACCGGACGCTACGTAAAGTCATCTCCGGCTCCCTACGACCTGACGTACGACGATGTGTTCATGGTGCCGAGCCGTTCCGCGGTCGGCTCCCGTCAGGGAGTGGACCTGTCGGCCCCCGACGGCACCGGCACCACCATCCCGCTCGTCGTCGCCAACATGACCGCGATCGCCGGCCGCCGCATGGCCGAGACGGTCGCCCGGCGCGGTGGCCTCGTCGTCATCCCGCAGGACATCCCGATCGACGTCGTCACCGACGTGGTCCGCTGGGTCAAGAGCCGCCATCTGGTGCTGGACACCCCGATCGTCCTCGCCCCGACCGGCACCGTCGCCGACGCGCTGTCGCTGCTGCCCAAGCGGGCACACGGCGCGGGCGTGGTGGTCGAGGACGGGCGTCCGGTGGGCGTGGTGACCGAGTCCGACCTGACCGGGGTGGACCGCTTCACCCAGCTGTCCGAGGTGATGTCGCGGGAGCTGATGGTGCTCGACGCCGACATCGACCCCCAGGAGGCGTTCAGCCGCCTCGACGCCGCCCACCGCAAGCTGGCGCCCGCCGTGGACGCGGACGGAAAGCTGGCCGGCATCCTGAGCCGCAAGGGAGCGCTGCGCGCGACGCTCTACACGCCCGCGGTGGACGCGGCGGGCCGGCTGCGGATCGCGGCCGCCGTCGGGGTCAACGGCGATGTGGATGGCCGTACGAAGGCGCTCCTCGACGCCGGGGTGGACACCCTCGTCGTGGACACCGCCCATGGCCACCAGGAGTCGATGATCAGCGCGCTCAAGGCGGTCCGGGGGCTGGGCCCGCGGGTGCCGGTGGTGGCGGGCAACGTGGTCGCCGCCGAGGGGGTGCGCGATCTCATCGAGGCCGGTGCGGACATCGTCAAGGTCGGCGTCGGGCCGGGTGCCATGTGCACCACCCGCATGATGACCGGCGTCGGCCGGCCGCAGTTCTCCGCGGTGATGGAATGCGCCGCCGAGGCGCGGAAGTTCGGCAAGCACATCTGGGCGGACGGCGGCATCCGGCACCCCCGCGACGTCGCCATGGCGCTGGCCGCCGGGGCGTCCAACGTCATGATCGGCTCCTGGTTCGCGGGCACGTACGAGTCGCCCGGCGACCTCCAGCACACCGCCGACGGCCGCCCCTACAAGGAGAGCTTCGGCATGGCGTCGGCGCGCGCGGTGCGCAAGCGCACCAGCGAGGAGTCGGCGTACGAGCGGGCCCGCAAGGGGCTGTTCGAGGAGGGCATCTCCACCTCGCGGATGTTCCTGGACCCGGCCCGGCCGGGCGTCGAGGACCTGATCGACTCGATCGTCGCGGGCGTGCGCAGCTCCTGCACCTACGCGGGTGCGGGGTCGCTCGAGGAGTTCCACGAGCGGGCCGTCGTCGGCGTCCAGAGCGCCGCGGGCTACGCCGAGGGCAAGCCCCTCCACGCCTCCTGGGACTGAGACAGCGTCTCCTGGGACCGAGACAGCATCACAGCCCCACTCGGCTCGGGTGAGTGGGGCCGTGGTGCTGTAGTGCGACGGTGGCTCATCTCGCCATTCCACGCTGCTCACCCCGGGTGCGGGGCAGCGCGTGGCGTGGCGGGCTGGTGAGGGTGATCTGCCGCACCAGCTGGTGGAACGAGACCAGCGCGGCGACCGGGGGAAGACCGGCCACGGCAATGCTGGGCGCGTTCCTCGGGGCGTGTGCCACGCACAGGAACACCGCGATGGTGGAGAAGAGCACCACCACGGCCCATGAGTGCGCCGCGCCCCGCCGGTGCAGGGCGGCCCGCAGCACCGACAGCGAGGCGACCAGCCAGGGTCCGTAGACCAGCAGGGGCCACCACGCCGCCATGGACTCCGAGGTGCTCGGGGAGGCCAGATGGCGCAGCGGGCGGTAGGAGATCATTCCGCCGAGCACGCTCAGCATGGCGACGATGACCGTGGTGACCGCCGCGAAGATCAGGCTGATCACATGCAGCCACGGCATCGTGGGCAGCCGGAAGCGGACCCGGCGGCGCTTGCCGCGCCCCCGCACATGCGTGGGGGAAGAGGCTCGCAGGGGGGTGACCGGTGGTCCGATGGGGCCGGTGGTGTGCACCGCCTCCTCGGCGGAGGACGTCTGGAGCAGCCGGGCCAGGTCCCCCTCCAGGTCCCAGCGGCCCTCGATGGTCTCCGGGTCGGGCAGGGGGAAA
>NZ_JAAAYH010000245.1:0-13684 GCF_018035285.1 Streptomyces sp. MK37H
GAGACCACTGGCCATCGCCGTCCTGGCCACCGCCCTGCTCGGCGCCGCCTCCCTCCCCGGCGGCAAGGCCGACGCCGCACCGCGAGGGCAGCGAGCAGCCCCGGGCCCGGCCGTCAGCAAGCTCGCCGACACCCAACTCGACGCCAAGGCCATCTACTTCGTGTCGTACGACGGCCTGGTCAACAACAACGCCTTCCAGAAGAACGGGCTGCTCACCTACAAGGGCTATCAGTACGCCGTCTGGTACACCGCCGACCGCAGCGCGGTCATCGGGCGCCGCGCCCTCACCCAGCAGAGCTGGCAGACCGTCACCCTGCCGCACCGGCTCACCGCCGACGACTCCCATAACGTCATCTCCATGGGGATCTCGCGGACCGACGGCCGGCTGCACCTGAACATGGACTCCCACAGCAGCGGCTTCTTCTATGTGAAGTCGGTGGCCGGGCTGGTGGACGACCCCGCCGGACACCCCTGGACCACCGGCCAGTTCGGTGCCGTCCAGACCACCCTCGACGGCCTCGCGCTCACCTCCCAGTTCACCTACCCGCAGTTCATCGCCACCCCCGAGGGCCGACTCCAGCTCAGCTACCGCGTCGGCGTCTCCGGCAACGGCCGCAACGCGCTCGCCGAGTACGACGGCACCAAGTGGCGGGCCCTCGGCGAGTGGTCCTCCGCCACCGGCACCTACAGCAGCGAGCACGGCTCCAGCACCGCCCGCAACATGTATCTGCACGGCATCGACTACGGGCCCGACGGCCGGCTGCACGCCTTCTACACCTGGCGCGAGCAGAGCAACGCGGTGATGTGCGCGAGCGGCGGGCTCACCAACCACGACACCGGCTATGTCTACAGCTCCGACCGGGGCCGCACCTGGCGCACCGCGGCGGGCGCCGTCGTCGGCACCACCGGTGGCTCCGACACGGTGGCGGTCGGCGACGCCGGAACGGTCGTCGACCCCCTGGGCCCCGACCACTCGCTGATGAACCAGGAGAGCCAGGCCACCGACTCCGCCGGCGCGCCCCACGCCCTGATCAGCTATGTCCCCGGCCGCTTCGGGCAGTGCACCACCGACTATGTGGCCGACCGGACGAGATACGGCCGCACCTTCCACGTCTTCAAGGACCCGGCAGGCGCCTGGAAGAAGACGGAGATCCCGGTGGCCCCCGGCTCCACCCAGCGCAGCCACCTGGTCTTCGACGCTTACGACAACGCCTACGCCGTGATGCCGTACGGCCGGATTGTGGCCGCGTCCAAGTCCTCGGGCTGGACGGACTGGAAGACCGTCTACGACGGCAGCGGTCTGAACGCCTTCGGCGAGGTCGTCGTGGACGACACCCGGCTCGCCCAGGACGGCGTCCTGTCGTATCTCTACCAGCGGAAGTCCAGCGGCACCACACCCTCCGCCCTCCGCGTCATCGACTTCGCCCTCCCCTCCTGACGATGGCACCAGGCGTGGGCATCAAGGAGGTGGCGCGCGAGGCCGGGGTCTCGGTCGGCACGGTCTCCAACGTCATCAACCGCCCGGACTCGGTGTCCGAGGAGACCCGGGCCCGGGTGCTGTCCACCATCGAGCGCCTGGGCTATGTACGCCAGGAGTCCGCGCGTCAACTGCGGGCCGGTCACA
This sequence comes from Streptomyces sp. MK37H, assembly GCF_018035285.1. NCBI lineage: Bacteria > Bacillati > Actinomycetota > Actinomycetes > Kitasatosporales > Streptomycetaceae > Streptomyces > Streptomyces sp. MK37H. The sequence goes on from NZ_JAAAYH010000245.1 coordinate 1,625, forward strand.
GCCGGATCATCGCGCTGCTGGTGCTGGACATGGCGAACCCGTTCTTCGTGGACGTCGCGCGGGGCGCGGAGCGCGCGGCGCGGGAGGCGGGTCTTGGGGTGATGGTGTGCAACAGCGCGCAGAGCCCCGAGGAGGAGGCCGACTACCTCGGGCTCTTCGCCGAGCAGCGGGTGCGCGGAGTGCTGATGACCCCGGCCGATATGACCGGGCGCAATCTCGCCTCCTTCCGGCGGCAGCCCATCCCCTTCGTCCTCGTGGACCGGGTGCTGCCCAGCGCCGAGGGGTGTTCGGTGTCGGTCGACGACGTCACCGGCGGCGAGCTCGCCGCCCGCCACCTCCTGGGCCTCGGCCATCGCACCCTCGCCTATGTGAGCGGGCCGATGCGGCTGGCCCAGTGCCGCGACCGCCGCGAGGGCGCACTGCGCGCCCTGCGCGAGCGAGGGCTCGGCGAGTCCGCGCTGCGCCATGTCGAGGTGGACCGGCTGGATGTGACCTGCGGCCGTGACGCGGGGGCCCGGCTGCTGGGCATGTCCCCGCGGCCGACGGCGGTGTTCTGCGCCAATGACCTGCTGGCGCTGGGGGTGCTCCAGTCGCTGTACGGGGCCGGGGTGTCGGTGCCGGGGGAGGTGGCGCTGGTGGGCTACGACGACATCGAGTTCGCGGCGGCGGCCGCGGTGCCGCTGACCTCGGTGCGCCAGCCGGCGTTCCGGATGGGACGTACGGCGGCCGAGCTGCTGATCGAGGAGACGGGGGAGCGGGCCGGGGACCACCGCCACCAGCGGATCGTCCTCCAGCCCGAGCTCGTGGTCCGCGGATCGAGCCTGGTGCGCTCCCGAGGCTGAGCCGGGGCCCGGGCCCCGCGGTGGCCCGGTCCCGCCCGACCGGTCGAACAGCGCACTACGATGTTCCCGCGACCGCGGTGGGTCGCGGGAAGGCGGAGGCCCGGGTCGTGGGACGCATGGTGGGGATCAAGGACGTCGCGCGGCAGGCGGGAGTGTCGGTCGGAACCGTCTCGAACGTGATCAACCGGCCCGAGATGGTCGCCGAGGCCACGCGCGACCGGGTGCAGGCCGTGATCGAGCGCCTGGGCTATGTACGCCAGGAGTCCGCGCGCCAGCTGCGCGCCGGGCGCAGCCGGATCATCGCGCTGCTGGTGCTGGACATGGCGAACCCGTTCTTCGTGGACGTGGCGAGCGGAGCGGAGCGTGCCGCGCGGGAGGCGGGTCTTGGGGTGATGGTGTGCAACAGCGCGCAGAGCCCCGAGGAGGAGGCCGACTACCTCGGGCTCTTCGCCGAGCACCGGGTGCGCGGAGTGCTCGTCACCCCTGCCGATGTCACCGGCGCCAACCTGGAGGGCTTCCGGCGCCACGACATCCCGTTCGTCTTCGTGGACCGTGAAGTGCCCAGCGCCGACGGCTGCTCGGTGTCGGTCGACGACATCGAGGGCGGCGCGCTCGCCGGGCGCCATCTCATCGCCCAGGGCCACCGCTCCGTGGTCTACGTCAGCGGCCCGATGCTGCTCCCGCAGTGCCAGGACCGGCGCACCGGGCTGCGGGGCGCGTTCGCGGAGGAGGGGCTGCCGGAGGAGGCGATGGTGCACATCGAGGCCGAGCGGCTGGACGTGGCCTCGGGCCGCGACGCGGGCGCCCGGCTGCTGGGGATCTCCCCCCGGCCGACGGCGGTGTTCTGCGCCAACGACCTGCTGGCGCTGGGGGTGCTGCAGGCCCTCTTCGCGGCCGGGGTGTCGGTGCCGGGGGAGGTGGCGCTGGTGGGCTACGACGACATCGAGTTCGCGGCGGCGGCCGCGGTGCCGCTGACCTCGGTGCGCCAGCCGGCGTTCCGGATGGGGCGTACGGCGGCCGAGCTGCTGATCGAGGAGACCGGCGACGAGGCCGCCACCCACCAGCACCGGCGGATCGTGCTGCAGCCGGAGCTGGTGGTGCGGGACTCGACGTTCGCGTCCAGACCAGGCGCCTGACCTGGGGTTCGCTGATCTCGGTGGCCCCGGTGAAGGCGTCGGTCCGTTACGTGGTCACGGTCAGGCCGGAGGTTTGACCGCGACGACGGGGACGGGGCTCTCCAGCAGCAGCCGCTGGCTCACACTGCCCAGCAGCGCCTTGCCCACCGGCGATCGCCGGCGGAGGCCGATGACCAGCCGGTCGACGCCGGGCCGGGCCTCGATCTCGTCCAGAACGGCGTCGACGGGGTCGCGGTCACCGGGACCGCTGCGCTCGACGACCGTGGTCTCCAGGTCCTCGGGCAGGGCGGAGCGGTCCGTTGCGGACAGGCGCAGGTTGACCAGCACCAGATCGGTGCCCAGCAGCCGCGCCTCGGCGATTCCCGCGGCCAGCGCGTGGTCTCCCTCGCGGCCCTCGGCGATGGCGGTCATGACGGTCATGGTGCGGGAGCCCTTCTGCCGGAGCGGATCGGGTCAGGAGTAGCGGGCACGGAAGTCGTCCTCCAGCTCTTCCAGCGAGCGGTCCTTGGTCTCGGGGACGCAGGTCGCGATGAAGACGATGGCCAGCACGCCGAAGGCGGCGAAGGCGAAGAAGGTGTTCGAGATGCCCATGGCCTCCACGACCGGCGGGAAGCCGAGGGCGACCAGGGCGTTCGCAATCCACAGCACGAAGATGCTGATACCGATGGCCAGGCTGCGGATCTTCAGGGGGAACATCTCGGAGAGGATCAGCCAGACCAGCGGACCGATGGTGGCCTGCATGGAGAAGACGAAGAGCACGACGAACACGAGAATGAACCACGCCTTGGCGGCGCCCTCGGGCATCAGCAGCGCGGAGAGACCGACGAGCAGATGGAACGTCGTGGTCAGGGCGAACCCGCCGAGCAGCATGGTGCGTCGCTTGAGCTTGTTGATGACCAACAGGCCCATCGTGATGCCGATGACGCTGAAGGCGCCGTTGAGAGTGTTCGCGATGATGGCGGAGTCGCCCGAGAACCCGGCGTCGCCAAGCAGCTGCGTGCCGTAGTACATGACGGAGTTGATGCCGGTGAACTGCTGGCAGATGCCGAGGCCCGCGCCGATCAGAATGAGCAGGCGCACCCATCGCACCCCGAGATCCACCCGGCCCGCGGTCCTGGCGACCCGCTCCTCCTCGGCGAGCCGATGGACCTCGGCCATCTCGGCCTGGGCCCGCTCGGGGGTGCGGACCTGGGACAGGACCGCGAGTGCCTCGTCGTCACGGCCCTGGGAGACCAGCCAGCGCGGGCTCTCCGGCAGCCGCAGCATGCCGATGAACAGCCCGATCGCCGGAAGGACGGCGACCAGGAGCATGAGCCGCCAGATTCCGTCGACCTCTCCCCATATGTTGAAGATGATCGCGTTGATGACGAACGCCGCGAACTGGCCGGTCACGATCATCACCTCGTTGCGGGTGACGATGGAGCCGCGACGTTCGGACGGGGCGATCTCGGCCAGGTAGACCGGAACCGTCGCCGAGGCCCCACCCACGGCCAGGCCGAGGATGAAGCGGAAGAGGGCGAGCACCTGCCAGCTCGGCGACAGCACGCAGCCCAGGGTGCCGATCATGAACACCAGGGCCAACAGCAGGATGTTGTGGCGGCGGCCGTGCCGGTCGGACAGCGCTCCGCCGATCATGGCGCCGAAGGCGGCACCGAAGATGAGGATGCTGACGACGATTCCCTCGGTGAGGGCGGTCAGACCGAGGTCGGCGGTGAGTGGATCGAGGGCACCATTGATGACGCCGGTGTCGTAGCCGAACAGCAGCCCGCCGAAGGTCACGATGACGGCGACCAGGCCGAGCCGTCGTGAATGGGGACCTTTGGTGTCCGGCGGTACTTCGGATTCTTGGGGTGCGATGCCCGAGTGCTCGGGGTCGAGTCGGGTGTTCATCGTCGTGGCTCCTCATGGAGGCAACGGAGGTGGTGGTGGCGCCCCGGCCAGATGCGGTGTGTTTCCCGATGTCGACTGAGTTGGGGCGTACGTGGGTCCGGCGCGACGGCACAGCCATTCCGGCAGGGGTCACCTGCCGCGCGGTCTCTCATGGCCGGCCAGCCGCGATCGTGCGGCTGCGGAGAGCCTTTGTCTTTTTGTCAGTACAACTAGTACGTACAAGTGCTACGTACTATGGGAGCGCGGTGTGACGCATGTCAAGACATGAAACACGAGGAGGTTACGGATGGGGGATTCAGGAGGCCCCGGCCGATCGGCCGGGCCGGGAGGCCCGGTGGGGCGCCCCAAGCGCCCCACCATGTCCGATATCGCCGCGCGCGTCGGTGTTTCGCAGGCCCTGGTGTCACTGGTGTTCCGCAACCAGCCCGGCGCGAGCCCGGATACGCGCCGACGGGTGTTCCAGGCGGCCGAGGAACTGGGCTATCGTCCCGACACCGCCGCCCAGTTGCTGCGGCGCACCCGGAGCCGGCAGTTGGGCGTGCTGTTCACCATGCGCCAGCCGCATGACGTGGGCATCGTCGAGGCCCTGTACCCCGCCGCCCGGCAGCACGGCTACACCCTCGTGCTCAACGCCATGGTGGACACCCGCGACGAGCGTCAGGCGATGGACGAGTTGCTCGGACTGCGCTGTGAAGCCATCATCACCATCGGCACGACCTTCGAGCGGCACCACCCGGCCACGGACGTCGGCGGCCCCTCCATCGTGGAGATCAACCCGCTGACGCGAGCCGCCGGTACGGACGTCGTCCGTACCGCCGAGCGGAACGGGATGCGCCAAGCCGTCGACCATCTCGTCGCACAAGGACACCGCGCCATCGCGCACATCGACGGCGGCGCCATGCCCGGCGCCGAGGAGAGGCGACGCGGCTACCGCGCCGCCATGCGCCGCCACGGACTGGCCGACCACATCCGGGTCCACCCCGGCGACTACACCGAGGAATCCGGCGCCCGGGTGGCCCGGGACCTGCTCGCGCGGCCCGAGCTGCCCACAGCCGTCATCGCCGGGAACGACCGCTGTGCGCACGGTCTGCTGGGCACGTTCCTGCGCGCGGGCGTCAGCGTCCCCGATGACGTGTCCATCGTGGGCTATGACGACAGCCAACTCGCCCGGCTGTCCTTCATCGACCTCACCTCCGTACGTCAGGACGCCGCAGAGGCGGCCGAAGTCGCCGTCCGGGCGGCCGCCGAACGGCTCGACGAGGGGCGCACCGCCGACCGGGACATCGTCCTCGACCCCACCCTCGTGGTCCGGGGGAGCACCGGGCCGCCCCGCACCCGGTCAACGCCCGACGGCGATCCTCGCCGGTGACCGCCGACCGTCGACGGCGTCCAGCAACTCCTGGATCTCCCGTACGGCGGCCCGACCCGCCCGGTTGGCGCCGACCGTACTGGCCGAGGGCCCGTAGCCGACCAGATGCACCCGGGGATCACGGACCGCCCGGGTCCCCTCGACGGCGATCCCGCCACCCCGCTCACGCAGCCGCAGTGGGGCGAGATGGTCGATCGCGGCGCGGAAACCGGTGGCCCAGAGGATCGTGTCCGCCTCGACATGGCGCCCATCCGCCCAGGCCACCCCGTTCGGGGTGATCCGCTCGAACATCGGCAGCCGGTCGAGGATGCCCTTCTCCCGGGCGCGCAGCATCGGCTCCGTCAGGGGCAGCCCGGTCACGGACACCACGCTCTGCGGCGGCAGCCCCCGCCGCACCCGCTCCTCGACCAGCGCCACCGCCGCCCGCCCCTGCACCTCGCCGAACGGCCCCTCGCGGAACACCGGCGGGCGCCGGGTCACCCAGGTGGTCTCCGCCGCCACCTCCGCGATCTCCAGCAGATGCTGCACCCCGGAGGCACCGCCCCCGACGACGATCACCCGCCGCCCCGCGAACGCCTCGGGCCCGGGGTACTGCGCGGTGTGCAGCTGCCGCCCCCGGAAGCTCTCCTGCCCGGGGTAGCGCGGCCAGAACGGCCGGTCCCAGGTCCCGGTCGCGTTGATCAGCGCCCGCGCGGCCCACGTCCCGGCCGAGGTCTCGACCAGCAGCCGGCCGTCGTCCCCGTCCCGTACGGCGTCCACATGCACCGGCCGGACGACCCGCAGATCGAAGGCGCGCTCGTAGCGTGCGAAGTAGGCCGGGATCACCTCGGCCGAGGGTCGCGCGGGATCCGCGTCGTCGCTGGTCAGCCGCATGCCGGGCAGGTCGTACATCCCGTGCACCTTGCCGTACGTCAGCGACGGCCACCGGAACTGCCACGCCCCGCCGGGCGCGGGCGCGTGGTCGAGCACCACGAAGCCCGTACCGGGCTCGTACCCGGCCCGCCGCAGGTGATAGGCCCCGGACAACCCCGCCTGCCCGGCACCGATGACCACGACGTCCACGCTGTTGTTCATGCTTCTACTAACTCTGCTCTGGTGCGGTCTCTTCCCGGTCCTCCAGCCGCCGCCCCCGGCTCTCGGCCACCCGCAGCGCGTCATGCAGCGCCTCGGCGAGCCGATGCCCCACAAAGCGCAGCTCGCGGGCGTTCGCGCGGTGGTCTCGGAGCAGCGGCCGCGCATGCCCGAGAAGGTCGGTCCCGGTGCGAAGCTGTACGGCCTCCATCTCGTCGGCCAGCCGCGAGAGGTAGCTGGTGCCGGTGTCGTCGGTGACGAGGAAGCAGGGCTGCCCGTTCTGTCCGGGCCAGGGCAGCAGACGGGGGCGTGATGAAGGCATGAGGGCTCCATGGCGTTCTGAGGTTCGGCTACCGCGAGTGATGAGGCGGTGGCGGAAACAGCTTCGGACGCGCGGAAGCTGGCGCGCAAGATGACAGCTAATTTCCGCTTCAGATGGCATATGTGACCGAGTAGGCAAATGACCTGATGCGGTGGTCTGCCCTTGCCAGACTCAGAACTCGCACGGCGACATGGCAGGCTCGACTCCTCCGGAGGCATACTCGTGGCAGCACCAACGGGACCGACGGTCCGTCGCATGCAACTCGGCTGGGAGCTCAAGCGGTTGAGGGACAAGGCCGGATTCACCCTGGCGGAGGCCGTGGACGGGTTGACGTTTTCCACCACGAAACTCTTCCGCGTCGAGAACGGCCTCTCGGCCCTGCCCAAGGCCGCGGACCTGAAAGCCCTCTTGGACCGATACGGCGTCGAGGACGAGGACGACGTGGATTTCCTGGTCGAGATCCACCGGGACTCGCTCAACCGGGGCTGGTGGTCGCTCTATCGCAGCGTCCTGCCGTCCGGCATGGGGATGTACATCGGGCTGGAGAGCGGTGCTCGGAGCATCCGGGCTTGGCAACCGAGCGTGGTGCATGGGCTGTTGCAGACCGAGCGCTATACCCGGGCGATGTTCCAGACCGCCAAGCCGGTTGAGGAGACAACGACGGAGTTCGTCGAGCGCCACATCCAGATTCGAATGGAGCGCAAGAAGGCTCTCACACGCAGAGACGGCCCATTGGAACTTTGGGTCATCCAGGAGGAAGCAACACTGCGGCGGGTGGTGGGCGGCCCGGAGGTGATGCGCGAGCAGTACGAGGAGATCCTTGCCTTCGCGCAGCTCGACAATGTGACCGTCCAGATCCTCCCGATGGCCACAGCCACCTACCGGACAGGTGCCAACTTCAGCCTGCTCGAGTTCGGCAGCCCGCTTCCGACGGTGGTGCAGAGCGACGCAGCCGACGGGTCGGAGATCAGCGACAAGGACACCACCATCTGGAGTTTCTCCCGCAGGTTCGAGGCCCTGCGGGCAGGCGCTCTCGCGCCTGGCGAGACACCGGAATTCCTGCAACGACTAGCACGGGAGATCTGACATGACACACCGCATAGCTTCTGACGTCGCGCCCGAAGGTGCCTGGTTCAAGTCGTCCTACAGCGAGAACAACGGCACCGCGTGCGTCGAGATCGCCCACCTGCCCCACACCGCCCAGGTCGGCATCCGCGACTCCAAGGACAAGAGCGGCCCCGCCCTGGTCGTCCCGGCCGGGGCCTGGGCGGAGTTCGTCGCCGCAGTGCGCAAGATCTGACGGCGCTGCCGGGCGCGGGCATCGTCTCGCGCCCGAAAACCGTTCGCGGCACGCGCCCGCCCCCAACTAGCGTGCGCTGTCGTGGACATCGATGATCCCAAGGACGTGGTCAGGCGCGGGTACGACGCGCTCTCCCGCCACTACGAGCAGTCCTACGCCACCGAGACCAAGTACCAGCCTTGGCTCGGCGCCCTTCAGGAGCGCATCCCACCCGCCGCCACCGTGCTGGATCTGGGGTGCGGCTGCGGCATCCCGGTGGCCCGCGTGCTGGCGTCCGCGGGACACCGGGTGACCGGAGTCGACATCAGCGGGGAGCAGATCCGCCGGGCACGGGAACTCGTGCCGGAGGCCGAGTTCCGCCAGGCCGATGCCACGGCCGTGGAGTTCCCGGCCGCCTCCTTCGACGCCGTGGTCTCCCTCTACGCCCTGATCCACATCCCGCTGGCCGAACAACCTCCGCTCCTCGCCAGGATCGCCACCTGGCTACGGCCCGGCGGCTGGTTCCTGGCCACCACCGGGCACACCGCCTGGACCGGCACCGATGACAACTGGCTCGGCGGTGGCGCCACGATGTGGTGGAGCCACGCCGACGCCGCGACCTATCGGACGTGGCTCACCCAGGCCGGACTGACCGTCGAGGGAGAGGAATTCGCCCCCGAGGGCGACGGCGGCCACGCCCTGTTCTGGGCGCGGCGACCGTGATGTGCCTCGGGGCCTCGTCTCAGCCGATGGGCCCGTCCCCATCGGACTTCCGCCAGGCGCAGCTACCGAGCGTGGCCCGGCCCTTCTCGACCAGGGGGTCGGCGATCCGGGCAAGTGGCATCGTGCTGTGGCCCCGGTAGCAGATGACCGTGCGGTCCGTGTCCCCGGCGAGGTCGACAAGGATCTGGTCCCAGTGCCGGTACTGCACATCGTGTCCCGTGTCGGCATAGCTGCGCACGGCCGGATTGCCGGGCAGGTGCTGCTTCCAGGTGTCGATCGTGCTGGGCGGCACGGTCGTGTCCTTCTTCCCGCTGTAGAGGATGACGGGGGCCGTGAGCTTTGACAGATCGGGGCCGGGCCGCTGGCAGTAGAGCTTCTGCTCATGCACCTGAGCTGCGGGGTCGGCCTTCTGGCCGCGCTGGTTGTAGGTGCGGGCGCCGTCCTCGAAGGCGGTGTCGGCGAAGCCGGGGATGCGCTTGGTCGGGCTGTCGTCCGGGAGCGCCCACCAGACCCGGGGGTCGGCGATCTGCTTCTCCAGGGACTTGCCCAGCTCCTCGTCGGACATCGAGCAGTACGGACGCCGGGCGCCGTACGGCGGCAGGGCGGCGGCCAGGTGCAGTGACGACACGCGGTCCGGGGCCAGGGATGCCAGCTCGGCGGCGTACGGACCGCCGCCCGAGATGGCGATCACACTGACCTTGCGCACCCCGACGCGGTCCAGCACCTGGAGCGCGTCCTTCGCGAAGTCCGCCTTCCCCAGGCTCTTGTCGAACTCGGTGTCGCCGAAGCCGTTGCGCTCGACCGATATCAGCCGCAGCCCGAGGGACTCCCGGGTGCTGCGCAGGAAGTCCGTCATGTGCGCCACCCGGGCGCTGGTGCCCGTGCCACCGATGTAGAGCACCGGCTTTCCGTCCCGGGGACCGTCGTCGATGTAGTGGGCGGTGCGGCCCGAGTCGAGTTTCAGCGCCCGGACCTCGGGGCCGAGCGAGTCGAAGTCGTCCTGGATGCGGACCCGGTGGACATCGGTGGCACGCGGCTCGCGTGGCGCGGTGGCCGTCGCGGTGGCGCTCACGACTCCGGAGCCCGTGAGCAGGACGGTGGCGACGGCGGTGGCGGCGATCCCGGTGACGAGCGCTCTGGGCACGTGTCTCTCCTGGCCGTAGGGGGAGGGCGGCGTTGATCGGGTGGAACGAACGCCACCTACCCCCTCCGACCCGGAAGACACCGGGCCGGACATGTCATCGCCGACGACGTCGCGTACGAACTCCGCCGGTGTGGTGTCCGGCCAGGTGGAACGTGTCGAGTCCGAGCCCGTCCACCAGGTCCTCGACCCCGTCGGCGAACATCTCGACGCTCTGGTCGTCCGCGGGTTGCGCCGACGCCCCGTAGCCGACGGTGTCCATCGCGATCGCCCGGTGCGTGGCGCCGAGCAGGGGAAAGCACATCGCGGTACTCGGCCCAGGATCGCGGGGTCTGTCGGCGGGGACAGGCCCCTCGCTCGGGGCGTTCCGTCAGGCGGTACGGGCCGCTGGACGGAGACGGGTACGCGAGGTCAGTGTCATCCCGTCCGGCACGTCGCCATGCGCCCCGTTCCGTGTGACGGAACGGAAGTTGGCTCGTGATGGGCGGCGCGTCTATACCGGAGGCCACATCGGGAGCGCCGGGCCCCGGCCCCATGTTCTTCTCCAGGAGGTAGCCCGTGCCGAATGTTCCCGACCACGTCCCGACGGACTCCCTCCCCGGGACCGTGGTCAAGGCCGCCGACGCACTCGCGGGCGCGGCCCGCGACGGGATCGCCTGCGCGCCGGTGCGCACGCTCCTGGACGACGGCGACATCGAGGCCGCCTACGCGGTCCAGCGGCTCAACCTGCGACGCGAACAGGCCGCCGGCCGCCGGATCGTCGGCCGGAAGATCGGCTTGACGTCTCCGGCCGTACAGCGCCAACTCGGCGTGGACCAGCCGGACTTCGGCGCGCTCTTCGCGGACGCGGCCGTGCCGGAGGGGGGCGAGGTGCCCGCCGGGCGGCTGCTCCAGCCCAAGGTGGAGGCCGAGGTGGCGCTCGTGCTCGGCAGCGATCTGCCACACCGCCACTGCACCGTCGTGGACCTGCTGCGCGCCACCGACTTCGCGCTGCCCGCGCTGGAGATCGTCGACAGCCGGGTGCGGGACTGGGACATCTCCATCGTGGACACCGTCGCCGACAACGCCTCCTGCGGGCTGTACGTCCTCGGCGCCTGCCCGGTGCCACTGTCCGGGCTCAACCTGCGCTCCGTACAGATGACCATGACGCGCAACGGCGAGATGGCCTCCCACGGGACCGGCGCCGACTGCCTCGGCGGCCCCCTCAACGCGGCCGTCTGGCTGGCCTCGGCCCTCGCCGAGCGAGGCGACCCGCTGCGCGCGGGCGACCTTGTCCTGACCGGGGCCCTGGGGCCGATGGTCCCGGCCGCCCCGGGCGATGTGTTCCACGCCCGTATCTCGAACCTGGGCGCCGTAGGAGTCGGGTTCACCGCGGAAGGAGACCACCGGTGAGCAGCGAGACCAACACCCGCGCCAAAGTGGCGATCATCGGGTCCGGCAACATCGGCACCGACCTTCTGATCAAGGTGCTGCGGCTCTCCGACACCCTGGAGATCACCGCGATGGCCGGGATCGACCCCGCCTCCGACGGCCTGGCCCGCGCCCGCCGTCTGAAGGTGGCCACCACCCACGAGGGCGTGGACGGGCTGGTGGCGATGGACGAGTTCGCCGACGTGGACATCGTCTTCGACGCGACCTCCGCCGGTGCCCACAAGCGCCACGAGGAGGTGCTGCGCCCCCTCGGCCGCACCCTCGTCGACCTCACCCCGGCCGCCATCGGCCCCTATGTGGTGCCCCCGGTCAACGGCGACGCCCACCTCGACGCGCCCAACGTCAACATGGTCACCTGCGGTGGCCAGGCCACGATCCCGATCGTGGCCGCGGTGGGCGCGGTCACCCCCGTCCACTACGGCGAGATCGTCGCCTCCATCTCCTCGCGCTCCGCGGGCCCCGGCACCCGCGCGAACATCGACGAGTTCACCGAGACCACCGCCGCCGCCATCGAGCGCGTCGGCGGCGCCGCCCGTGGCAAGGCCATCATCGTCCTCAACCCCGCCGAACCGCCCCTGATCATGCGTGACACCGTGCACTGCCTCGTCTCGGGCTGCGCCACCGAGGAGGTCACCGCCTCCGTCGAGGAGATGGTCGGCCGCGTCCAGGCGTATGTGCCCGGCTACCGCCTCAAGCAGAAGGTGCAGTTCGACCAGGTGGGGCCGGACGACCCGGTGCGCTCCCTGCTGCCCGCCGAGGCCGCGCACACCGACGCGGTGAGGGTCTCGGTCTTCCTCGAGGTCGAGGGAGCCGCCCACTACCTCCCGGCCTACGCCGGAAACCTCGACATCATGAC
>NZ_JAAAYH010000246.1:0-13633 GCF_018035285.1 Streptomyces sp. MK37H
GGACGAGCTGACCACGTACGCCGACCGGGTCAGCCCCCGCCGCAGCCGCGCGGAGCGGGCCGAGCGGGAGCGCGCCGACTACGCCCATGTGATCGTCGACGAGGCGCAGGACCTCACCCCGATGCAGTGGCGGATGGTCGGACGGCGGGGCCGCCACGCCACCTGGACGGTCGTCGGCGACCCGGCCCAGAGCTCCTGGTCCGACCCGGACGAGGCGGGCCGGGCCCGGGACGAGGCGCTGGGCAGCCGCCCGCGCCGCCGCTTCACCCTCACCGTCAACTACCGCAACCCCGCGGAGATCGCCGAACTGGCCACCAAGGTCCTCACCCTCGCCATGCCCGGCACCCCCGCCCCCGAGGCGGTCCGCTCCACGGGCGTGGCGCCACGCTTCACACCGGGCGCGGACGGCGGCCTCGGCGCGGCCGCGCGCCGCGAGGCGGTCCGGCTGCTGGACGAGGTGGACGGCACCGTCGGCGTCGTCGTCGCGATGAACCGGCGGGCGCAGGCCCGTCAGTGGCTGACGGGCCTGGGCGACCGGGTGGTGGCGCTGGGCAGCCTGGAGGCGAAGGGGCTGGAGTACGACGCGACGGTCGTGGTCTCGCCCGCCGAGATCGCCGACGAGTCCCCGGCGGGGCTCCGGGTGCTGTACGTGGCGCTCACCCGCGCCACCCAGCGGCTGACGGTGATCTCGGGCGACCGCGACGAGCCGGACGGCAACGCCGTCCCCGACCTGCTGCGGGACCCCCCTTTTTGAGGCTCGGTTCGCTCTCCCCCAACTACCGCTGGGAGGTGCCCCCGCCGGGGCGCCTCAGGCTCCCCCAGCCACCGCTGGGAGGTGCCCCCGGCCGGAGGACCCAAGTGCCCGGTGCGCCCAAGCGCCAGGTGCCCCGACGGCCTCCAAAATCCACCCCCGGGAGGGGAATCCCTTCCCGGGGCTGTTTGTTAGCCTTGATGTGGCACCGGCCCGATCCAAGCCCCCGGGCCCAACCTTCGTCGCTTCGAGCGACCACTTGCCGCGAGGCGAGCATGGCGGGTCGGTGCCACCTTTCATCTCTTCCGTGAGAGGTCCGCTCCCGGCGGTATCAGCCGCCCAGGACGCGGACCTCTTCCGCTTGGGGGCCCTTGCGGCCCTGCACGATCTGGAATTCGACCCGCTGCTCGTCGACCAGGCTGCGGTAGCCGCTGCCGTCGATCGAGCTGTAGTGGACGAAGACATCCGGTCCGCCGTCCTCCTGGGCGATGAAGCCGTAGCCCTTCTCGGCGTTGAACCACTTCACGGTGCCCTGAGCCATGCCCGCGCTCCTCGTTGTCTCTTCCTCGACGTCCTCTGACGCTGTAGCGCGCCAGAGCCTAGGGCGGCGGCTGCGGCGGACGGCCCGCCTCGCCAGGCGTTCCCGCGAAGGAGTGGGGCTTTCCACTCGCCTGACCCCACTCTGCTATGTCAGAACAATATGTCCGAAAGTCGGGCCGGGTTACCCCGTACCCAGAGGTAGGTGTAACCATCTGAGGACGTGGCCCGGCATCCCGAGGCCCGGACAGCATGAACAAGGGAAAGCAGAGGAAGCAGGCCATGGCAACGGCGCCCAGCGTCTCGTACTCGATGACGGTCCGGCTGGAGGTGCCCGCGAGCGGTACCGCGGTCAGCCAGCTGACCACGGCCGTGGAGTCCTCCGGTGGCTCGGTAACGGGCCTCGATGTGACCGCTTCCGGCCACGAGAAGCTCCGTATCGACGTGACCATCGCCGCGACCTCGACCGCGCACGCCCAGGAGATCGTGGAGAAGCTGCGGGGCATCGAGGGTGTCTCGCTCGGCAAGGTCTCCGACCGTACGTTCCTGATGCACCTCGGCGGCAAGATCGAGATGTCGTCGAAACACCCCATCCGCAACCGTGACGACCTCTCCATGGTCTACACCCCGGGCGTGGCCCGGGTCTGCCAGGCCATCGCGGACAACCCCGAGGACGCCCGCCGCCTCACCATCAAGCGCAACAGTGTGGCCGTCGTCACCGACGGCTCCGCGGTGCTGGGCCTGGGCAATATCGGCCCCAAGGCCGCTCTGCCGGTCATGGAGGGCAAGGCGGCCCTCTTCAAGCGGTTCGCGGGCATCGACGCCTGGCCGATCTGCCTGGACACCCAGGACACCGACGAGATCGTCGCGATCGTGAAGGCCATCGCCCCCGGCTTCGCGGGGATCAACCTGGAGGACATCTCCGCACCCCGCTGCTTCGAGATCGAGGCGCGGCTGCGCGAGGCCGTGGACATCCCGGTCTTCCACGACGACCAGCACGGCACCGCGATCGTGGTGCTGGCCGCCCTCACCAACGCGCTGCGGGTGGTCGACAAGAAGATCGAGGATGTGAGGGTCGTCATGTCCGGCGCGGGCGCCGCCGGCACGGCCATCCTGCGGCTGCTGATCGCCGCGGGCGTGCGGCACGCGGTGGTGGCCGACATCCACGGTGTGGTGCACGCCGGGCGCCAGGACCTGGTCTCCGCCGACCCGGAGTCCCCGCTGCGCTGGATCGCGGACAACACCAACCCGGAGGGCGTCACGGGCACCCTGCGCGAGGCCGTGCGGGGCGCGGACGTCTTCATCGGCGTCTCGGCCCCGAACGTGCTCTCCGGCGACGACGTGGCCGCCATGGCGGACGGCGCGATCGTCTTCGCACTGGCCAACCCGGACCCCGAGGTGGACCCGGCGATCGCCCGCCAGACCGCCGCCGTGGTCGCCACCGGACGCTCGGACTTCCCGAACCAGATCAACAATGTCCTGGTGTTCCCGGGCGTTTTCCGTGGTTTGCTGGACGCGCAGTCGCGTACGGTGAACACCGAGATGATGCTGGCTGCGGCCGGTGCGCTCGCCGACGTCGTCCACGACGACGAGCTCAATGCCAACTACATCATTCCGAGCGTCTTCAACGACAAGGTCGCGGGGGCGGTCGCCGGGGCCGTGCGGGATGCGGCGCGCGCTGTGACCGGTACCACTGCGGTCTAGGCGGGGCACGGCGCGTCGCGCGCTCCGGGGTCCCGGGAGCCGCCATAGGGTGGCGGACAGGAAAACGACCGCCACGGCGCTTTTCGTGTGACTCTCCAGGGCTCCGGATTGGCATTCCCGCCACAGGTGCGGGCAGGATGCGTTCCGGGCGCGAGGGTCTGAACAGCAGACCCGGGTCCGGGGACTGTCCGAGGGCCCTGGCAGCATCGGCTTCGATCTCACGCCTCATTGGCAAGATGAACACGGGAGTACAACATGAACCGCAGTGAGCTGGTGGCCGCTCTGTCCGAGCGCGCCGAGGTGACCCGAAAGGACGCCGACGCCGTGCTGGCCGCCCTCGCCGAGGTGACCGGTGAGGTCGTCGCGAAGGGCGACGAGAAGGTCACCATCCCCGGCTTCCTGACCTTCGAGCGCACCCACCGTGCCGCTCGCACCGCGCGCAACCCGCAGACCGGTGAGCCGATCGAGATCCCGGCCGGCTACAGCGTGAAGGTCTCCGCGGGCTCCAAGCTCAAGGAAGCCGCCAAGGGCAAGTAAGCCCCCGCGAATGAGAGGGGCGGCCACCCGTGAGGGTGGCCGCCCCTCTTGGCGCTCTACGGGCCCTAAGGCCCGTCTACGAGGCTCCACGGAGGCTCTACACGGCGTTGCCGCCGCCGGGGAGCTCTACCTTGGCGCCGAGCTCGACCAATTTCTCCATGAAGTTCTCGTAGCCGCGGTTGATCAGGTCGATGCCGTGGACCCGCGAGGTGCCCTGGGCGGCGAGGGCCGCGATCAGGTAGGAGAAGCCGCCGCGAAGGTCGGGGATGACCAGGTCTGAGCCCTGGAGCTTGGTGGGCCCCGAGACGACCGCGGAGTGCAGGAAGTTGCGCTGGCCGAACCGGCACGCGGAGCCGCCCAGGCATTCGCGGTAGAGCTGGATGTGCGCGCCCATCTGGTTGAGCGCCGAGGTGAAGCCCAGCCGGGACTCGTAGACCGTCTCGTGGACGATGGACAGGCCCGACGCCTGGGTCAGGGCCACCACCAGCGGCTGCTGCCAGTCGGTCTGGAAGCCGGGGTGGACGTCGGTCTCCAGGGCGATCGCGTTGAGCTTGCCGCCCGGGTGCCAGAACCGTATGCCCTCGTCACCGATGTCGAAGGCGCCGCCGACCTTGCGGTAGGTGTTCAGGAAGGTCATCATCTCGCGCTGGCGGGCGCCGCGCACATAGATGCTGCCCTCGGTGGCCAGCGCCGCGCTCGCCCAGGAGGCGGCCTCCAGGCGGTCCGGGAGGGCGCGGTGGTTGTAGCCGCCGAGCTGGTCGACACCGGTGATCCGGATCGTGCGGTCGGTGTCCATGGAGATGATGGCGCCCATCTTCTGCAGTACGCAGATGAGGTCCTCGATCTCCGGCTCGACCGCCGCGTTGGAGAGTTCCGTCACACCCTCGGCGAGCACCGCCGTCAGCAGCACCTGCTCGGTGGAGCCCACCGACGGGTAGGGCAGCCGGATCTTGGTGCCGCGCAGCCGGTGCGGGGCCTCCAGGTACTGGCCGTCCGCCCGCTTCTCGATCGTCGCCCCGAACTGGCGCAGCACGTCGAAGTGGAAGTCGATCGGTCGGCCGCCGATGTCACAGCCGCCCAGGCCCGGGATGAAGGCGTGGCCGAGGCGGTGCAGCAGCGGGCCGCAGAACAGGATCGGGATGCGCGAGGAACCGGCGTGCGCGTCGATGTCGGCGACATTGGCGCTCTCCACATGCGTGGGATCGAGCACCAGCTCACCGGACTCGTCACCGGGGCGCACCGTCACGCCGTGCAGCTGCAGCAGCCCGCGCACCACCCGCACATCGCGGATGTCGGGGACGTTGCGCAGCCTGCTGGGCGCACTGCCGAGCAGGGCGGCCACCATGGCCTTCGGCACGAGGTTCTTCGCGCCGCGGACACGGATCTCGCCTTCGAGCGGGGTGCCGCCATGGACGAGCAGGACATCGTTCGAGCGGGTCATCTGGTCTCGCGTTCCTGAGACGGGCAAGGGCCAAAAGGCACAAGGGCCAAAGGGCAAGAGTAATAGCCCCGGAGACCGCCTCCGTAAGGCTCTTGCACCCTTTGCGTCACCCTGTAGGCGACACAACACGTTCCGTTTCGGCCGGAGGGCCCACGGTCACGTGCGCCGCATCTGCTGTCTTGCGCCCCGACCTGCTCTCATACGGGAGTCGACTTCCACTCCCCCTCCGGCCCGGATATGGGGGATCATGTGGCCATGACCGAGGTGTCCTCGCTCACAGGACGGCTGCTTGTCGCGACACCGGCGCTTGCTGACCCGAATTTCGACCGTGCGGTGGTGCTCCTCCTCGACCATGACGAGGAGGGCTCGCTCGGCGTGGTCCTGAACCGTCCGACCCCGGTGGGGGTGAGCGACATCCTGGAGTCGTGGGCCTCGCTGGCCGGAGAGCCGGGGGTGGTCTTCCAGGGCGGTCCCGTTTCGCTGGACTCGGCGCTGGGTGTGGCCGTCGTACCGGGCGAGTCGGGCCGGTCCTCGGCGCGCAGTGAGGACGGGCCACTCGGTTGGCGCAGAGTGCACGGCGCCATCGGCCTGGTGGACCTGGAGGCGCCGCCGGAGCTGCTGGCGGCGGCCGTGGGCTCGTTGCGCATCTTCGCCGGTTACGCGGGCTGGGGGCCCGGTCAGCTGGAGGACGAGCTCGCCGAGGGCGCGTGGTACGTGGTGGAGTCCGAGCCGGGCGATGTGTCCTCGCCCGCCCCCGAGCGGCTGTGGCGGTCGGTGCTGCGCCGCCAGCGCAGTGAGCTGGCCATGGTCGCCACGTATCCGGACGACCCTTCTCTCAACTAGGCATGAGTACCCTAGGGCTGTATGAGCACTCTTGAGCCCGAGCGCGGGGCAGGCACGGGGACCCTCGTTGAGCCGACACCGCAGGTGTCGCACGGTGACGGCGACCACGAGCGCTATGCCCACTATGTACAGAAAGACAAGATCATGGAGAGCGCCCTCTCCGGATCTCCCGTCGTCGCACTCTGCGGCAAGGTCTGGGTCCCGGGTCGTGACCCGAAGAAGTACCCGGTCTGCCCCATGTGCAAGGAGATCTTCGAGGGCATGGGCGCCGGCGGCGACAAGGGCAAGGACGGCGACGGCAAGAAGTAGCCGGTCCGTCGGCCCTGGGCGCTGACGACAAGCCTCGCGCGAACAGACGGCACGCCCGGCCGCGCGCCGGACGGCCCCAGTAGGGTCGGCCCATGAGCGGGCGTACGGAGAACGGGGCGGCGCGGGCCGCCTATCTGGTGTTCGGGGCGCGTGAGGTCGACGAGCCCGAAGCGGAAGGCGCCAGCGCCTACTGCCAGTTCGAGAAGGACTGGGACGCCCAGCTGGAGCGGTGCGGGCGGCTGGCTGCCGAGCGGGGCTACCGGCTCTCCGGCGGCTGCGTGATGTCGGTCGCCCAGCCGACCCTTCCCAGACTCCTGGAGTGGGCGGAGGACCCGGGCGCCGACGTGGTGCTGGTGGCCAGCGACCGCGTTCTGGAGCGGTTCCGGAAGACCTGGCCGGACTGGGACCGGGTGGTCGAGCGCCTGGCGGAAGCGGGTGCGCGGGTAGAGGCCGTGCCGTATGTTGAACCCGCCTATCCGGGCGAGGAGTTGCCGCGTCGCTAGCGCGAAGTTCCTTTTGTCGCGGAGTGGCTCGGTTCGTTTTCTCGCCGAGTGGTTCAGACCTCTTGTGGGGTCGCTCAAGGTTCCCTAGCCTCACGCATATTGTGCTGAGCGAAACATGCGTTGCATTACTTGCAACGCCAAATGGTTAAGGGTCCCTATGAAGTCGTCCCATTTCTCCGTTTCCCGGCTGTCCTCCCGTGTCACCGTGCCCGTGGTGGCACTCGCCCTGGCCGGGCTGGCCGTGACCGGATGCGCCCCCTCCACCTCCGACAACAGCTCCAAGGAGGACGAGAAGAGCGGCAAGCTGCGTGTCTGGCTCTTCCAGGAGGTCAACAACGCGCCCAAGAAGAAGGTGATCGACGCGGCGGTCGCCGGCTTCGAGAAGGAGCACGACGGAACCGACGTCGAGGTGACCTACATCCCCGTCGACACCCGGGCGCAGAAGATCAAGGCGGCTTTCAACGACCCCAAGAGCGCTCCCGACGTCATCGAGTTCGGCAACACCGACACCGCCGGCTATGTCAAGGACGGCGGGCTGCTGGACATCAGCAAGGAGTTCGGCGCCTGGGTCGACTCGACCAATATCGACCCCACCGCGAAGTACTCGCTGACCATCGGCGGCAAGGTCTACGGCGCCCCGCTCTTCGTCGGCGTACGGGCGCTGTACTACCGGACGGACGTCTTCAAGGAGCTCGACCTGGAGCCGCCGGCCACCCAGGACGAGTTGATTGCGACCGCGAAGAAGATCCGCTCGGAACGGCCGGATCTGTACGGTCTCGCGGTCGGCGGCGCCTACACCTACGGCGCGATGCCCTTCATCTGGGCCAACGGCGGCGACCTCGCCGATGAGAAGGGCAAGTTCGGCTCCAACGAGTACGAGGCGGCCATCGACAGCGCCGACGCCCAGAAGGGCGTCAAGGCGTACACCTCGCTCTTCGGCAACGACAACTGCCCGGCCGCCAAGTGCGCCCAGTGGGGCGGTAACGACACAGTCGAGGCGTTCGCCTCGGGCAAGGCGGCCATGGCGATCGGCGGCGACTTCAGCCGCCAGGCCATCGAGGCGGGCAAGGCCAAGGGCAAGTACAAGGTCGTGCCGCTGCCGGGCGTGAAGAAGGGCGACATCGCACCGGCCTTCGCGGGCGGGAACAACCTCGGGGTGCTCAAGAGCACCTCGCACCGCACGATCGCCGTGGACCTGCTCAAGACGCTCGCCGGGAAGAAGACCCAGCGCGAGCTCTACGACGCCATGGGCTTCCTGCCCACCTTCACCGATGTGCGCGGCGACGTCGCGCACGAGGACGCCTTCGTCAAGCCCTTCGTGAAGACCCTCAACGACAGCGCCAAGTTCGTGCCCGCCTCGCCCGGCTGGGCGGCCATCGACGCGCAGCTCGTCCTGCCCACCATGTTCCAGGAGATCGTCAGCGGCCGTAAGAGCGTGCCGGCCGCCACCCAGGACGCCGCGAAGAAGATGGACGAGGCATTCGAGCAGTGAGCGCCGGCACCGCACAGCACGCCCGGCGAGCCCCCGCCAAGGGCCGCCGGTCCCGGCCGGGATCCACCGTCCCGGCCGGGCGCCGATCCGGGAAGGGCTCACGGCGCGGCACCTGGACCCCCTGGCTCTATCTCGCCCCGGCGCTCGTCGTCCTGGGCGGGCTGCTCGTCTACCCCATCTACCAGCTCGGTCTGATCTCCTTCCTGGAGTACACCCAGGCGCAGGTCAGCGGCGGTGAACCGACCACCTTCCAGGGGTTCGCCAACTACGCCGAGCTGTTCGGCGACAGCGAGTTCTGGAACGTCGCCGTCGCCACCCTGCTCTTCGCCGCCGTCTGCGTGGTGTCCACCCTCGCGGTCGGCTGTGCGCTGGCGGTGCTGCTGACGCGCGTACGGGCCCTTCCGCGGCTGGCGCTGATGCTGGCCGCGCTCGGCGCCTGGGCCACCCCGGCGATCACCGGCTCGACGGTCTGGGTCTTCCTCTTCGACCCCGACTTCGGGCCGGTGAACAAGGTCCTGGTGTGGCTCGGCCTCTCCGGCTTCGAGAACTACTCCTGGACCTACGACCGCTACAGCGCCTTCGCCCTGGTGCTGTTCGAGGTCGTGTGGTGCTCGTTCCCGTTCGTGATGGTCACCGTCTACGCGGGCATCCGGGCCATCCCCACCGAGGTGCTGGAGGCCGCCGCCCTCGACGGCGCCTCCACCTGGCGGATCTGGCGCACGATCATGGCGCCGATGCTGCGGCCGATCCTCGTCGTGGTGACCATCCAGTCCATCATCTGGGACTTCAAGGTCTTCACGCAGATCTACGTGATGACGAACGGCGGCGGGATCGCCGGCCAGAACATGGTGCTCAACGTGTACGCGTACCAGAAGGCGTTCGCGTCCTCGCAGTACAGCCTGGGCTCGGCGATCGGCGTGGTGATGCTGCTGATCCTGCTGGCCGTCACGCTGGTCTATCTGCGGCTGCTGCGACGCCAGGGAGAAGAACTGTGAGCCACTCGCGCGTCTCGCTGCGCATCCGCCGTCCCTGGCGCTTCGCCGCCGAGGCCACCGCCCTGGTCGTGGCGGCCGTGGTCGCCTTCCCGCTGTACTGGATGGTGCTCTCGGCCTTCAAGCCGGAGGGGGAGATCCAGTCCACCGAGCCCCGGCCGTGGACGGGGTCCCCGTCGCTGGACTCCTTCCGGCGCGTCTTCCAGCAGGAGGACTTCGGGCGCTACTTCCTCAACAGCCTGTTCGTGGCCGGGGTGGTGGTGGTCGCCTCGGCGCTGATCGCCTTCCTGGCGGCCACGGCGGTCGCCCGCTTCAGGTTCCGCTTCCGCACCACGCTGCTGATCATGTTCCTGGTCGCCCAGATGGTGCCGATCGAGGCGCTGACCATTCCCATGTTCTTCCTGATGCGCGATCTGGGGGAGTCGGTGCCGGGGGTGGGGCTCAACACCCTGGGGTCGCTGATCCTGCCGCACATCGCCTTCTCGCTGCCGTTCGCGATCTGGATGCTGCGCGGCTTCGTCAAGGCGGTGCCCGAGGCGCTGGAGGAGGCGGCCTATCTGGACGGGGCCAGCCGCTCCCGCTTCCTGTGGCAGATCCTCTTCCCCCTCGTCTTCCCCGGACTCGTGGCGACGAGCGTCTTCTCCTTCATCTCCGCCTGGAACGACTTCCTCTTCGCCAAGTCCTTCATCATCAGCGCGACCGAGAACTCCACCCTTCCGATGGCGCTGCTGGTCTTCTTCAAGGACGAGGGGAACGACTGGGGAGGGATCATGGCGGCGTCCACCGTCATGACCATCCCCGTGCTGATCTTCTTCGTGCTCGTCCAGCGCCGGCTGGTCTCCGGGCTCGGCGGCGCGGTCAAGGACTGACGAGGACGACGAGGACCGACGAGGACGACGAGGACCGGCAAGAGCCGACGATGGGCCGACAGCTGACGAGGGGCCGACAGGGGAGCAGATGACTCACGACGCCGCGGGGCTGATCCCCGCGCCCCGCCATGACCAGAGCCGTCCCGGCCGCGCGGGCGCGCGGATCCACCCGCGGCGCACCGCCCTGGCCGCCGGGCCCGGCACCGAGGGGGTGGCGCGGCTGCTGCGCACCACCCTCGGCCAGGCGCTCGGCCTGTCCCTGCCGGACGGTGAGCCCGGCGGCGACGACACCATCAGCCTGCGGATCGACGCCGCGCTGGAGCCCGAGGGCTACCGGCTCACCGTGGCCGACGGCCGGGTGGAGATCGCGGGCGGCACGGCCGCGGGCGTCCACTGGGGCACGCAGACCCTCCGTCAGCTGCTGGGACCCGACGCCTTCCGCCGCGCCCCGCTCAGGGGCGCGGAGACCGGCTGGGAGCTGGCGGAGCGGACGGTCGAGGACGCGCCGCGGTTCGCCTGGCGCGGGCTGATGCTGGACGTGGCCCGCCACTTCATGCCCAAGGACGGCGTTCTGGCCTATCTGGACCTGCTCGCCGCCCACAAGCTCAATGTGTTCCACTTCCATCTCACCGACGACCAGGGCTGGCGTGTCGAGATCCGCCGCTACCCGAGGCTGACCGAGGTCGGTGCCTGGCGCGAGCGCACCAAGCTGGGCCACCGGGCGTCCCCGCTGTGGGACGAGCGGCCGCACGGCGGCCACTACACCCAGGACGACATCCGCGAGATCGTCGCCTACGCCGCCGAGCGGCATATCACCGTCGTGCCCGAGATCGACATCCCCGGACACTCGCAGGCCGCCATCGCCGCGTACCCGGAGCTGGGCAACACCGACGTCATCGACACCGCCTCCCTCGGAGTCTGGACCACCTGGGGCATCAACCCGAACGTACTCGCCCCCACCGACAACACGCTCCGCTTCTACGAGAATGTGCTGGAAGAGGTCCTGGAGCTGTTCCCCGGCGGCTTCGTCCACATCGGCGGCGACGAGTGCCCCAAGGACCAGTGGAAGGCGTCCCCGGCCGCCCAGGAGCGCATCCGGGCCCTGGGCCTCGCCGACGAGGACGAGCTGCAGAGCTGGTTCATCCGCCACTTCGGCCACTGGCTCGCCGAGCGCGGGCGCCGGCTGATCGGCTGGGACGAGATCCTCGAGGGCGGCGCGCCCGACGCCCCGCTGCCCGAGGGCGCCGCGGTCTCCTCCTGGCGCGGCTACGCGGGCGGGATCGCCGCCGTGCGGGCCGGCCACGACGTCGTCATGTGCCCCGAGCAGCAGGTGTACTTCGACCACCGGCAGGCCCCGGGCGAGGACGAGCCGGTGCCGATCGGCTATGTCCGCACCCTGGAGGACGTCTACCGTTTCGAACCGGTTCCCCCGCAGCTCACCGGCGCCGACGCGGACCGCGTGCTGGGCGCCCAGGCCAATGTCTGGACGGAGGTGATGGAGGACCGCCGGCGGGTGGACTACCAGGCCTTCCCCCGGCTCGCCGCCTTCGCCGAGGTCGTCTGGTCGGCGCTGCCACCCTCCCCCGAACGGGACTTCGAGGCGTTCCAGGGGCGCATGGAGGCACATTACGCGCGCCTGGACGCGCTCGGCGTGAGCTACCGCCCGCCCGCCGGGCCGCTTCCCTGGCAGCGGCGCCCCGGCCTTCTCGGACGCCCGCGCGAGGGGGCGCCCCCGATCGTGTGAGCCGCCCGTAAGGTGCGCACCGCGCTCCGCCGCCCCTGGGAGCGTAGTCCCACCGGCGCAAGCCCAAATCGCACAAGGGTCCCTGAAACGTGGCAATCCACTCCCGGCGGAGACGTCGTAAGAAACCCGTACCATCCCCCAGGTCAGGGACGGATCCACGGATCACGGACCCCCGCGACGGCGGGCTCGCAAGATGTGCCAGAGTTGCCACGTCCGGGCTGTCAGCACGTACCGTACGGCGCAACAGCCGGGACACCGGGGAAGGGGCAGCTGGGTTGACCACGCACGCACCGCAGGCGGCACACACGGTGACGTTGCCGGGCACGCTCGACGAGGCCGTGGCGGCACTGGCCGCCATGCCCGCCGCCGTGCCCGTGGCGGGCGGTACCGATCTGATGGCCGCGGTCAACTCCGGCCTGCTGCGGCCCGCCGCGCTCGTCGGCCTCGGCCGGATCAGCGAAATCCGCGGCTGGCGCTATCTGGACGGGCACGCCCTCCTCGGCGCCGGACTCACCCACGCCCGGATGGGCCGCCCCGACTTCGCCGCGCTGATCCCGGCGTTGGCCGCGGCCGCGCGCGCCGCCGGGCCCCCGCAGATCCGCAACGCCGGCACCCTGGGCGGCAACATCGTGACCGCCGCCCCCACCGGCGACGCGCTGCCGGTGCTCGCCGCACTGGAGGCCACGGTGATCATCGCCGGGCCCGAGGGGTCCCGCCGCGAGATCCCGGTCAGTCATCTGCTCGCCGGGGTCGATCTGCTGCGCCCCGGTGAACTCGTCGGATTCGTCCGGGTTCCGCTGCTGCACGCCCCGCAGACCTTCCTGAAGGCCACCGGGCGCACCGGGCCCGGCCGGTCCACCGCCTCCGTCGCCCTCGTCCTGGACCCCGCGCGGCGCGGGGTGCGCTGTGCCGTCGGCGCGGTCGCGCCGATGCCGCTGCGCCCCCTGGAGGCCGAGCGCTGGGTCGCCTCGCTCATCGACTGGGACGGCGACCGCGGCCATCTGGACCCGCAGGTCACGACCGCTTTCGGCGAGTACGTCGCCGCCGCGTGCATCCCCGATCCGCTGCCCCCGCAGGACGGCGGCGAGCCGGTCCCCCTGCCGCCTGCCGCGATCCACCTGAGGCGTACCGTGGCAGCCCTGGCCCGCCGAGCACTGGGGAGGGCACTCGCGTGAGTGATGAACAGCAGCCGCACCGGCCGGAGCCGGGGAGCGGATGGCAGCCGATGCCGCACGGCCCGGAGTACGACGCCGAGTCGACGGCCTTCGTCCAACTGCCGCCCGATTACGCCCACCCGGACCCGACCGACCCCTCCGGCCGTTGGGACCCGCTCGCGGCGCCCGGCACGGGCTACGCGCCCCCGCCCATGGACACCGGGCACGGTGACCCGTCCCAGGGCGGCCACTGGCAGCCGTCCGGCCATGGCCAGGGCGCGCCCCAGGACCAGGGCATGACCGGGCACTGGACCACCGCCGAGGCCGACGGGGGCTACCTCTACGGCGGCCACCACGATCCGCATTACGGCTCCGGCCAGTGGCCGGTGCCCGCCGAGGACCAGCAGGGCCACCACCCGCCGCACACCGGCCACTGGCCGGCTCCGGCGGCCGAGGAGCCGGTGGACGACTGGCCGGTGCCCGCTCCGTCCGACGACGGCGCCGGCGGGCCCGTGCACACCAGCCAGTGGACCATCCCGGTCGCGGGCGACGACGGTGTGGACGAGACCGGTGAGTACCGCGTCGACGACCACCCCGGCCCGGCCGCCCCTCCGTACGGCGGCCACGCGGACGGTCCCCAGGACCCGCAGACGACGGCCCAGTTGCGGATGCCCTTCGCCGGGCCGGCGCAGCCCCGGCAGCAGCCCCATCAGCCGCAGCAGCCCCTCCAGCCCCACCCCGGGCAGCAGCAGGGTCA
>NZ_JAAAYH010000247.1:0-13517 GCF_018035285.1 Streptomyces sp. MK37H
ACGGGTGCGTCGATGGATCCACTCGGGACCGGCCCCGTTGTCCGAGCCCGGAGGAAGCCATGCCGGAGCTGTTCATCGGCGGCCACTGGACGACCGCCCTCGACGGACACAGCCGCGAGATCCGCTGCCCGGCGGACGGCTCACTGGTCGCGGTGGTCGACGAGGCGGGGCCGAAGGACGCCGCCGCCGCGGTGGCGGCCGCCCGGGACGCCTTCGACCGCGGATCGTGGCCCGGCACCCCGGCCGGTGACCGGGGCGGGCTGCTGCTGCGGGTGGCCGATCTGCTGGAGCGCGAGAAACCGACGCTCGCCCGCGCCGAGTCCCTTGACACCGGGAAGCGGCTGGTCGAGAGCGAGTACGACCTCGACGACATCGCGAACTGCTTCCGCTACTTCGGCACCCTCGCGTCCTCCGGGAGCGGCGGCCGCGTGGTGGAGGTGGGCAGTCCGGAGATCGACAGCAGAGTGGTGCACGAACCGGTCGGGGTGTGTGTGCTGATCACGCCCTGGAACTACCCGCTGCTCCAGACGGCCTGGAAGGTGGCGCCCGCGCTGGCCGCCGGGAACACCTTCGTCCTCAAACCCAGCGAGCTGACCCCGCACACCGCGATCCATCTGATGCGGCTGCTGACGGAGGCCGGGCTGCCGGGTGGCGCCGCCAATCTGATCCTGGGCTCGGGGGCCACCGCGGGCGCGCCGATGGTCACCGACGAACGCGTGGACATGGTGTCCTTCACCGGTGGAGTGGTCACCGGACGCTGGATCATGTCGGCCGTCGCGCCCACGGTGAAGAAGCTGGCCCTGGAGCTGGGCGGCAAGAACCCCAATATCGTCTTCACCGACTGCGATTTCGACACCGCGGTGGACTACGCGCTCACGGCGGTGTTCCTGCACTCCGGGCAGGTGTGCTCGGCCGGTGCCCGGCTGCTGGTGCAGGAGCAGCTGCATGACGCGTTCGTCGACGAGATCGTCCATCGGGCCCGGAACATCCGGCTGGGCGGGCCGTTCGACGAGAACGCCCGCACCGGGCCGCTGATCTCCGCCGAGCACCGCCAGAAGATCAGCGACTATGTGGCGGCGGGGCTCGACGAGGGCGCGGTGCTGCGCTGCGGCGGGACCCTGCCCGACGACCCGGACCTGGCGAAGGGCTTCTACTACCTGCCGACCGTGCTGGACGACTGCACCCCGGACATGTCGGTGGTGCAGGAAGAGTCCTTCGGCCCGGTGCTCACCGTGGAGCGGTTCCGGGACGAGGACGAGGCGGTGGCGCTCGCCAACGACACGGTGTACGGCCTGGCGGGCGGGGTGTGGACCCAGGACACCGAGAAGGCGCACCGGGTGGCGTCCCGGCTGCGGGCCGGGACCGTATGGATCAACGACTTCCATCCGTATGTCCCGCAGGCCGAGTGGGGCGGGATGAAGCGGTCCGGTGTCGGCCGGGAGCTGGGCCCGTCGGGGCTGCACGAGTACCAGGAGCTCAAGCACATCTGGCGCAACACCGCGCCCCGTCCGCAGCGGTGGTTCGATTGACGGCGACCGAGCCGGACGGACCGCCGCCGGAACCACGGCCGGACGGTGCGCACGACGACGACTCGCTCGCCGAGTTCGGCAACATCAACCAGCCGCAGATCTTCTCCGTGGTCACCAGCATCGCGATCATCATGATCTACTTCGCGTATCTGATGGTCACCCTGCCCATGCTGGTACGGCGGCTGAGGTGCCAATGGCGCCCGGCCGAGGACCGCTTCTCGCTGGGGCGGCTGGGCGTGCCGGTCAACGCGCTGGCCGTGCTGTGGGGCACCGCGATGACCGTCAACCTCGCCTGGCCCCGCGCCCAGGTCTACAACGCCACCGGACCGCAGCACTGGTATCTGCGCTGGGGCACGGTCCTGTTCGTCGGCGCGGTCGCGCTGGGCGGGTTCACCTACTACTGGTTCGTCCAGCGGGCCCGTACGGGTGTGCTCGCCGAACACGCGGCCGCCACCACCCCGTGAGGACGTGAGGAGAGGCCCCGTGGACCAGTTCGACTACGTGGTGGTCGGCGGCGGTACGGCCGGATCGGTGGTCGCCTCCCGGCTGTCCGAGGACCCCTCGGTGAGCGTCTGCCTGCTGGAGGCGGGACCGTCCGACCTCGGGGACGACAACATCCTGCGGCTGAACCGCTGGATGTGGCTGCTGGTGTCCGGCTACGACTGGGACTACCCGGTCGAACCGCAGGAGAAGGGCAACAGCTTTCTGCGCCACGCCCGCGCCAAGGTGCTCGGCGGCTGCTCCTCGCACAACTCCTGCATCGCCTTCTGGGCCCCCGCCGAGGACCTCGACGAATGGGCCGCCATGGGCCTGGACGGCTGGTCGGCCACCGACTGCTTCCCGCTCTTCCAGCGCCTCGAGGACAACGACGCGCCCGGCGACCACCACGGCCGCGGCGGCCCGGTCCGGATCCGCACCGTGCCGCCCGAGGACCCGTGCGGCAGGTCGGTGCTGGCGGCCTGTGAGGAGGTGGGCATCCCCATCACCCCGTTCAACACCGGGACGACGGTGGTGCGCGGAGCCCACTGGTTCCAGATCAACGCCCGTGAGGACGGCACCCGCTGCTCCGCCTCGGTGGCCTATCTCCACCCCGTCATGGACTCCCGGCCCAATCTGGAGGTGCGCACCGGACTCCAGGCCAGACGGCTGGTCCTGGACGAGGGCCGGCGCTGTACCGGGGTCGACTACCTGTCCCCCGATCTGATCCGCACCCTGAGGGTGCACGCCCGGCGCGAGGTCATCGTCTCCTGCGGCGTGATCGACACCCCGAAGCTGCTGATGCTCTCCGGGATCGGCCCGGCCGGACATCTGCGGGAGACGGGGGTGGAGGTGGTCGTGGACTCCCCCGGAGTCGGTGGCAACCTCCAGGACCACCCCGAGGGCGTCATCATGTGGAACGCCGAGCAACCCATGATCAAAAGCTCCACCCAGTGGTGGGAGATCGGCATCTTCACCGCCACCGAGCCCGATCTGGACCGCCCGGACCTGATGTTCCACTACGGTGCGACGCCCTTCGACCTGAACACCTACCGCCGTGGCTATCCCACCTCGGAGAACGCCTTCTGCCTCACCCCGAACGTCACCCGGGCCCGCTCCCGGGGCACCGTGCGGCTGGCCACCCGCGACTTCCGCGACAAGGCGCGCGTCGATCCCCGCTACTTCACCGACTCCTACGACATGGACATCATGACCCGCGGTCTGCTGCTGGCGCGCAAGATCGCCGCCCGGCCCGCACTGGCCATGTGGGCGGGCGCCGAACTGGCCCCCGGGCCCGATGTGAACAGCGGCGACGAGCTGGCCGGCTACATCCGCGAGACCCACAACACCGTCTACCACCCGGCGTGCACGGTGCGGATGGGCGCGCCCGACGACCCGGACGCCCCGCTGGATCCGGAACTGAGGGTCAAGGGGGTGACGGGGCTGCGGGTGGCGGACGGCTCGGCGATGCCGCGTCTCATCACCGTCAATCCGTGCATCACGACGATGATGATCGGCGAGAAGTGCGCGGAGATGATCAAGCAGACATGATCGAGCAGACCGAGGGCGCGCACAGGACACTCACTGACCGCCGCCGGGCGCTTCCAGGCGGGCGTCCGCGCCGCCCACCGGGGGTGGGCCTGACGCCGTGCGGAACCGGGCCTACGGCTGCCACTGCGGGCCCGTGCCGGTCCCCCTCGGCACCACCGCCTCGATCTTCGCCCGGATCTCCCGCATCACCGCGACGATCCGCTCCTCCCGCCCCTCCGTCAGCCGGGCCGTCGGCACCGAGCAGCTGATCGCGTCCACCGCCGGGACGTCGTACCGCAGGGCGAACCCGAAGCCCACGATGCCCAGGACCCCCTCCTCCCGGTCGATCGCGTGGCCCCGCTCCCGCACCTGCTTCAGATCGGCCAGGAGCGAGGCGCGGGTGCGGTGGGTGTTGGGCGTCGCCTGCTCCAACTCCCCGCTCATCAGCGGAAGTTCACCGTCGATCCGCTCGGCGAGCAGCGCCTTCCCCAGGGCCCCCACATGGGCCGGGAGCCGCCGCCCGACGCGACTGAAGGGGCGCAGGTACTCATGGGACTCCCGCGTGGCGAGGTAGACGACATCGCCGCCGTCCAGCCGGGCGAAGTGGATGGTCTCACCCAGCGCGTCGGACGCCTCGTCCAGATACGGCCGTGCCGCCCGCACCCGTGGGTCGCTGTCCAGATAGCTGGTGCCGGTGAGCAGCGCGCGGATGCCGATGCCGTACAGCGAGCCGGTGACGTCGGTGCGCACCCAGCCGCGGTCGATCAGGGTCTTGAGGAGAGCGTACATACTGCTGCGCGGGACGCCGAGCTCCTCGGCGAGCTCGCGCAGCCGGGCCGGCTGGTCACCGCGCGCGGCGAGCAGCTCCAGCAGTTCCACGGTGCGGCCCGCGGACTTCACTTCGCGCACCCCACCGGTTTCCGCCATGGCTCACATCGTAACTGTCGCCGTACACCTTGACGTTGAACCGATTCAAGGCTTCCATCGTGGGGCCAAGACGCCTGGGAGCGCTCCCAGACGCCAGTTTCATCCACTCCCTCCCCCGAGAGGACCCCCATGCGATCGATCCCGCACTCCTTACGCAGACTCTTGCTTCTTGTCATGACCGCGTCGCTCTGCGCGCTGGGGCTGAGTCTCGGCGTCACCTCCACCGCACGGGCGGCGGCCCTGGGGAACGGCTCGGTGACCGACCCCAACATCGTCTACACCGGCCGCTGGGACCTCGGTTCCGCCACCGCCGCCGTCCCCAACTGGACCGGCGGCTACCTCCAGACGGCGTTCACCGGCACCACCGTGAAGGTCAAGGCCCGCGAGGCGGTGAACTTCTACGCGAGCGTGGACGGCGGCCCCGATGTCTTCTACGCGGGCGTCAAGGGCACCGTCACCCTCACCCCCCAGCCGCTCCCCCAGGGCACCCACACCCTCCGTGTCTCCTACCGCTCCGGCGACACCGTCTTCCAGGGCCTGGTCCTGGACACGGGCGCGGGCACGGTCGCCCCGCGCGTCCCGTCCGGGCTCATCGAGTTCGTGGGCGACTCCATCACCGCGGGCGCCCTCACCGACCGGCTCGCGCTGGACTCGTACGGCTGGAAGACCGGCGAGCGGCTGGGAATGCGGCACACCCAGATCGCCCGCTCGGGCTACTGCCTGGTCGGCAAGGACGGCTGTGCGGGGCTGGCCACGCAGTTCTTCAAGACGGCCTCGACCGGCGACCAGAACTGGGACTTCTCCCGCTACCAGGCCAGTGCGGTGGTCATCAACCTGGGCACCAATGACATCGGGCACGGCGTCACCGGCGCCGAGTTCCAGTCCGCGTACACCGGCCTCCTCCGCGACATCCGCGCGAAGTACCCGAACGCGGCGCTCTTCGCCGTCCAGACCCTCAAGAAGCGCTATGTGACGGAGACCAAGGCGGCCGTGAGCGCGCGCAACGCGGCCGGTGACGCCAAGGTGAGCCATGTCGACACCACCGGCTGGCTCACCGACGGCACGGACTACGAGGACGGCAACGGCCACCCCAACGAGGCGGGGCACACCAAGTTCGCCGACCGCCTGGCCCCGATCATCGCCGCGAAGCTCGGCACCGCACTCGGCTCCGCGCCCCTCAAGGCCGCCGCGCCCGGCCGGCCGGGCGACCCCAACATCCGGTTCACCGGCCGCTGGGACACCAAGAGCTCGGCCGCCGCCTACACCCCCTACTGGGCGGGCGCGTACTTCCGCACCGGCTTCACCGGCCGCACCGTCAAGCTCGAGCAGCGCAACGCCATCGACCTGTGGGCCAGCATCGACGGCGGCCCCGCCACCTTCTACGACGAGGCCAAGGGCACGGTGAACCTCACCCCGGCCCCGCTCGCCGCCGGAAACCACACCCTCCAGGTCAACTACCAGGTGGTCGCGGGCTCCTACCACGGTGACGCGGTCTTCCAGGGCCTGACCCTGGACAGCGGCGCCACCACCTTCACGCCGCCCACCCCCAAGAACCTGATCGAATTCGTCGGCGACTCGATCACCGTCGGTACCACCACCTCGCAGAACGCCCGCACCGCCTACGGATGGCTCATCGGCGAACGGCTCGGCGCCGACCACACCCAGATCGCCCAGGGCGGCGCGGCCCTGGTGGACACGGCGGACGACCGGATGAGCCTGGAGCAGCAGTTCACCAAGCTCAACCCGAACGCCGCCACGCCCGACTGGGACTTCACCCGCTACCAGGCGAGCGCGGTGGTCATCAACCTCGGCACCAACGATGTGGGCCGCGGTGTGACCTCGGCGCAGTTCCAGGCGTCCTACGCCAGCCTGCTGCGCAAGGTCCGCACCGCCTACCCGAACGCCTGGATCTTCGCGCTGCGCACCTTCAGCGGCCGGTTCGGCGCCGAGACCAAGGCCGCCGTGACCGCCTCCGGCGATGCCAGGGCCTCCTACGTCGACACCACCGGCTGGCTCGCCGCCGACGACCTCTCGGACTCCGTGCACCCCAATGACAAGGGCCACCGCACCATCACCGACCGCCTGGCACCGGTCATCTCTGCCAAGCTCCAGGCATGACCACGCCTCATTCCGTCGACCATGACCTCATCCAGGCCGCCACCCAGGTGGCGGCCACCCGCAGCCGGGGCGACAACCACACCGTGGCGGCGGCGGCCCGCGACCGGGACGGGCGGATCATCACCGCGATGAACGCCTACCACTTCACCGGCGGCCCCTGCGCCGAACTCGTCGTGATCGGCGCGGCGGCCGCCCAGGGCGCGTACGACCTGGTGACCATGGTCGCCGTGGGCGACCGCGGCCGCGGGGTGATCCCTCCCTGCGGCCGGTGCCGCCAGATGATGCTCGACTACTTCCCGGACCTCCGCGTCATCGTCGGGTCGGGCGAGCGCCCGCGCGCCGTGCCCGTCGCCGATCTGCTCCCGGAGAGCTACCGCTGGGCCGACCACCAGGAGGAGAACGACGGCGGCCCTACGCCCTGACCGCCTCCCGGGACTACCGCATGTGAGCCGCCACGACCCAGGGTGACCAGCCGTTTGTCCCGTTTGGACGGCGCGGGGAACGGTACTCGGGAGCCATGGTTCGATGGGGATACACGATGATGACCGAGCAGGCCGGACCACGTCAGCTCGTCGACGACGTGGTCCGGGCCGAGCAGGTCGGGTTCGACTTCTCGGTGACCTCCGACCACTACTTCCCGTGGCTGGACTCCCAGGGGCACGCCCCGTACGCCTGGAGCGTGCTGGGCGCCGCCGCGCAGGCCACCTCCTCGATCCCGCTGACCACGTATGTCACCTGCCCCACCGTGCGCTACCACCCGGCGGTGGTGGCGCAGAAGGCGGCGACGCTCCAGCTGCTGTCCGAGGGGCGGTTCCGGCTGGGGCTCGGGTCCGGCGAGAACCTGAACGAGCATGTGGTCGGGCAGGGCTGGCCGTCGGCGGATGTGCGGCACGAGATGCTGGAAGAGGCGATCGAGATCATCCGGGCGCTGTTCGGCGGTGGCTACGTCACCCACCACGGCACCCACTACGACGTCGACTCGGCGAAGCTGTGGGATCTGCCGGACCAGCCGCCGCCCATCGGGGTGGCCGTCTCCGGACCGCAGTCCTGCCGGCTGGCCGGGCGGCTGGCCGACATCCTGATCGCCGTGGAGCCCAAGTCCGAGCTGCTGGCGGACTTCGAGGCGAACGGCGGCGGCGGGAAGCCACGGATCGGGCAGATCCCGGTCTGTTACGACCCCGACCGGGACGCGGCGATCGCCCGCGCCCATGACCAGTTCCGCTGGTTCGGGGGCGGCTGGAAGGTCAACTCGGAGCTGCCGGGGCCCGCCTCCTTCGCGGGCGCCACCCAGTTCGTCCGGCCCGAGGACGTGGCCGCGTCCATTCCGTGCGGCGATGACGTCGAGGAGTTCACCGAGCTGATCCGGCCCTTCGTCGACGCGGGCTTCACGGATGTCGCCCTCGTCCAGATCGGCGGCGACCATCAGCGGCCGTTCCTGGACTGGGCCGAGAAGCAGTTGCTGCCCGCGCTCAGGGAGCTGTAGCCCGGGGAGTTCCAGGAGAGTCCGCGCGCCGTACGAAGAGTTCGTGCAGATCGCGTACGGCGCGCGGCACCGAGCCCGAGCGGCGGCGCTGGATCATCAGCAGCACCTCGGTGGCCTCGCCGTCCGCGAGCGGCCGGTGAGTGATCGCGCCCCCGCGCTCCAGGGGGTCACCGATGACGCTGAAGTCGGGGAGCACGGTGACGCCGAGCCCCTCGGCCACCATCAGCTTGCCCATCTCGGCGCCGTCGGTGGAGTACGAGAAGGACGGGGTGCGCCCGGCCAGCAGCCGGTGGATGAAGCGGTGCATCAGATAGCCGGAGCGCATCACGATCAGCGGCTCCCGCCCGTCCAGCAGATCCGCCGCGCTCACCGTCGGCCGGGCGGCCAGCGGGCTGTCCGGGCGCAGACAGACCACCGGGCGGCCGCGCAGCAGCTCGGTGGTCTTCAGGGTGGGCGGAACGTCGTCACCCTGGAGGCAGTTGACCAGGCCCAGGTCGAAACTCCCCTCCAGCAGCGCCCGGTGGATCTCGGCCTGCTGCGCGCCCACCACCTCGACCTGGGTCACCGGGTGGGTGGCGCGGAACTCCCGGACGGCCGGGATCAGCAGCGGGACGGTCGCGGTGTTGACCGTGCCCAGCCGGATCATCCGGCTGACCCGGTGCTGGTCCCCGGCGGCGCCGCGCAGCCGGTCGACGGCCTCGATGACGCTGGCGATATGCGGCAGCAGCTCCCGTCCCTCCGCGCTGATCGTCGCGCCGGAGCGCTTGCGCTCCAGCAGATCCACGCCGAGTTCGCGTTCGAGATTGCGCACCGTCTCGCTGAGCGCCGGCTGGGACAGATGCAGTTCCTCGGCGGCGCGGCGGAGCGATCCGAGGCGGGTGACGGCGGCGATGTATTCCAGCTGTTCAATTCGCACACGCCGCACCATGCCCGCCGAGCTCTCCCGCTTCAAGGGGATCCCTATCACGGTCTCATGAATACCGACTCACTCCCCGGCCCGGGTCCCGGGTAATCTCGAGGCGGGCGCCGCGGAATTCCGCGGCGCGGCCCGCGCGTCCGGGATATGGAATGGCACCCGGGCCTTCTTGACCGGCAGGACTTCCCCCTGGTTGGATCGGTGACATGAAGCGACAGGACCTCACGCGGCGACGCCATGTCGACCTCGCGCGTGTCTCCAGCGCGTCCTGTTGCTGTCCGGTCTGACCCGCCATACGGGTCCGAGCGAGCCCTGAGGGATCGCCTCCGCTTCGCTCCCCGTCGCCTCCCATGATCGGGAAAGGCTTTTAGCCGCCGCCATCGAGAAATGCGGCCGCGCTGCCCCGCCTTCGGCGCCCCTTCGCGCTCCCGGTCTTTCCGCGCCCCTGCCACGGTGAATTCCGCTCGCCGCCGGGGCGCCGATTCCCCATGCCCGCAATTGCTCCACCGGGAGTTCCCCATGCCCGCAGAACCCCTCCGTTTCGCCTATTGGGTGCCCAATGTCAGCGGCGGCCTGGTCACCAGCACCATCGAGCAGCGCACCGACTGGGGCTATGACTACAACCGCGACCTGGCCGTGCTCGCCGAGAACAACGGCTTCGACTACGCCCTCTCCCAGGTCCGCTACATGGCCAGCTACGGCGCCGAGTACCAGCACGAGTCCACCAGCTTCAGCCTCGCGCTGCTGCTGGCCACCCAGCGGCTGAAGGTCATCGCCGCCGTCCACCCCGGGCTGTGGCACCCGGGCGTCCTGGCCAAGCTGGGCGCCACCGCCGATCACCTGTCCGACGGGCGGTTCGCGGTGAACGTGGTCAGCGGCTGGTTCAAGGGTGAGTTCACCGCGCTGGGCGAGCCCTGGCTGGAGCACGACGAGCGCTACCGCCGCTCGGAGGAGTTCATCCGGGCGCTGCGCGCCATCTGGACGCAAGACCACGCCGAACTGGCCGGGGACTTCTACCGGATCCGTGACTTCTCCCTCAAGCCCAAGCCGCTGAGCAGCCCCGAACGCCCGCATCCGGAGATCTTCCAGGGCGGCAACTCCACCGCCGCCCGCGCCATGGCGGGCCGGGTCTCCGACTGGTACTTCAGCAACGGCAAGGACTTCGACGGCGTCACCGAGCAGATCCGGGACGTCCGCGCCTCCGCCGCCACCGCCGGCCGCCCCGCGCCCGGCTTCGCCCTCAACGCCTTCCTCATCGCCCGCGACACCGAGGCCGAGGCCCGCGAGACCCTCCGCGAGATCGTCGCCAAGGCCGATACCGAGGCCGTGGCCGGATTCCGTGGCGCCGTCCAGCAGGCGGGCCGGTCCACCGCCGACGGCAAGGGCATGTGGCAGGACTCCTCGTTCGAGGACCTGGTCCAGTACAACGACGGCTTCCGTACGGGGCTGATCGGCACTCCCGAGCAGATCGCCGAGCGCATCGTGGCCTACAAGCGGCTCGGCGTGAACCTCTTCCTCCTGGGCTTCCTGCACTACCTGGAGGAGGTCGAGTACTTCGGCGAGCGGGTGCTGCCGCTGGTCCGCGAGCTCGAAGCGGAGCTGCCGGAGCCCGTGCCCGCGCTCACCTGACCGCCACCGTTCCCACCGGCTCCCGATCCCACCGCCTCGACCCCACCGCCTCCACCGCATCACGAAGGGTTGCTCATGGCCACCGTCCTGTCCCTCTCCGGCTCCCCCTCCGCCACCTCGCGCACCGCCCGGCTGCTGCGCCATCTGGACGCCCGGCTGACCGCCCAGGGCCATCATGTGGTCCCGCTCGACGTCCGCACGCTGCCCGCCGCCGCGCTGCTCGGCGCGGACTTCTCGCACCCGGCCATCGTCCGGGCCAAGGCGCTGGTCGAGCAGGCGGACGGGCTCGTGGTGGGGACGCCGGTCTACAAGGCCGCCTACTCCGGGCTACTGAAGTCCCTGCTGGACCTGTTGCCGCAGTACGCGCTCGCGGGCAAGACCGTGCTCCCGCTGGCCACCGGTGGCACCACCGCCCACGTCCTGGCCATCGACTACGCGCTGCGGCCGGTGCTGTCCTCCATGGGCGCGGCCCATATCGTCCAGGGCTGGTTCACCCTGGACAAGGACATCACGGTGGAGCCGGACGGCGGGGTGAGCGTGGCGGCGGGGGCCGCCGAGGCGCTGGAGCAGGTGGTCGACCAGTTCTCGGTGGCGCTCGGTCACACCACCGTACTGGCCGCGGCGAGCTGACCGTGTCGTCCCTGCCCGAGCCCGCCCATGTCATCGCCGATGACACCGAGGCGCTGAAGGTGGCCGCGGCGCTGGCCGAGGAGTTCCGTACGGGCGCCGCCGAGCGCGACGCACAACGCAGGCTGCCGCGGGCCGAACTGGACCGGCTGTCCGCGTCCGGGCTCCTGGCCATCACGGTCCCGGCCGGGTACGGCGGTGCGGATGTGTCCGCCGTGACCCTCGCCGAGGTGTTCCGGCTGCTCGCGGCCGCCGACGCCAGCCTCGCCCAGATCCCGCAGAGCCACTTCGTGTACCTCAATGTGCTGCGCCGTCAGGGCACGGAAGGCCAGCAGGCGTTCTTCTTCGGCGAGGTGCTGGCGGGGAAGCGGTTCGGCAACGCCCAGTCCGAGGCGGGCACCAAGCACCTCCAGGACATCCGCACCCGCCTCGCCCCGGCCGCCGACGGCTCGTACACCCTGACCGGTGTCAAGCACTACTCCACCGGTGCGCTGTTCGCCGACTGGATCCCGGTGCTGGCCCGCGCGGAGAACGACGATCTCCATGTGGCCTATGTGCCACGGGACGCGCCCGGTCTGACCGTCGTGGACGACTGGGACGGCATGGGCCAGCGGACGACCGCGAGCGGCACCGTCCGGCTGGAGGCCGTGCCGGTGCCGGCCGACCGGGCCGTACCGCACCACCTCACCTTCACCGGGCCCCAACTGCACGGCGCTATCGCGCAGTTGCTGCACGCGGCCATCGACGCGGGGATCGCCTCGGGGGCGCTGGCGGAGGCGGTGACGTTCGTCCGCACCAAGAGCCGCCCCTGGTTCGAGAGCGGCTTCGAGACCGCCGCCGAGGATCCGCTGCTCATCCAGCGCTTCGGTGAGCTGGCCCTCCAGGTCCGAGGCGCCGAGGCCCTGCTGTCCGCCGCCGCGCGGGCCGTGGACACCGCCCGTGACCACCTCGACGACGACACCGCAGCCGAGGCGTCGATCGCGGTGGCCGCGGCGAAGGTGGCGGCGGCCAACGCGGCCGTGGAGACCGGCGGTTCGCTGTTCGAGGTCTCCGGCACCCGCTCGGCCCTGGACGCCCTGGGCCTGCACCGCCACTGGCGGGACGCCCGTACGCACACCCTGCACGACCCGGCCCGCTGGAAGGTCCAGCACATCGGCCGCTATGTGCTGAACGGAACGAGACCACCCCGCCACGGCCTCCTGTAGCCCCCGCCACCGCACCACCTGAACGGAGTCGCACCATGTCCCTCACCTTCCACTGGTTCCTGCCCACCAACGGCGACAGCCGCCATGTCGTCGGCGGTGGCCATGGCACCCCCGTCACCTCGGCCGGAGGGGACCGCCCGCCGTCCGTCGGCTATCTCTCCCAGATCGCCCGCGCCGCCGAACACCTCGGCTTCGCCGGCGCGCTCACCCCGACCGGCGCCTGGTGCGAGGACGCCTGGCTGACCACCGCGATGGTCAGCCAGCACACCGAGCGGCTGAAGTTCCTGGTGGCCTTCCGCCCCGGCTTCCTCTCGCCCACCTTCGCCGCCCAGATGGCCTCCACCTACCAGCGGCAGACCGGCGGACGGCTGATGCTCAACGTGGTCACCGGCGGCGAGAGCCAGGAGCAGCGCGGCTACGGCGACTTCCTTGACAAGGAAGCCCGCTACGCCCGCACCGGCGAGTTCCTGGGCATCGTCCGCGATCTGTGGGACGGCAAGACCGTCGACCTCACCGGGGAACACCTCCATGTCGAGGGCGCCAAGCTGGCCCGGCTCCCCGACCCGATCCCCGAGGTCTACTTCGGCGGCTCCTCCCCCGCCGCTGGCCAGGTCGCCGCCCGCCACTCCGATGTCTACCTCACCTGGGGGGAGCCGCCCGCCCAGGTGGCCCAGAAGATCGCCTGGATCCGCTCCCTCGCCGCCGAGCAGGGCCGTACGCTCCGCTTCGGCATCCGGCTGCACGTCATCACCCGCGACACCGCCGAGCAGGCATGGGCCGAGGCGCGCCGGCTGCTCGACGGCTTCGACCCGGAGACCGTACGCTCCATCCAGAACGGCCTCGGCCGCAGCGAGTCCGAGGGCCAGCAGCGCATGCTCGCGCTGCACGGCGGCAGCCTGGACAACCTCGAGATCTACCCCAACCTCTGGGCCGGTGTCGGCCTGGTGCGCGGTGGCGCGGGCACGGCGCTGGTGGGCAGCCACGCCGAGGTGGCCGAGCGGATCGCCGAATACCACCGCCTCGGCATCGACGAGTTCATCCTGTCCGGCTATCCGCACCTGGAGGAGGCGTACTGG
>NZ_JAAAYH010000248.1:0-13418 GCF_018035285.1 Streptomyces sp. MK37H
GCGGAGAAGGGCAATACCGCGCACAGGAGCGGAGAAGGGCAATGACGAACGGACCTGGGCCCGTGGGGCCCATGGGTAAGGGGCCGAACGGGGAGCGGCCGCGGCAGCGGGCCGGTATGCCGCTGGGGGCGCAGCAGACCGAGTACACGGGGCGGTATGTGGTCCTGCTCGATCAGCGGGAGCCCGACCGCGGTATGGAGGCGCTGCGCTCGTCCGTGGGGATCTCGTCCGTGGAGCGCGTCCGCGGGGCCGAGCCCGGGGCGGCGGAGCTGCTGGGGCGCGCCGATGTGTCGGTGGTCTTCGACGAACTCGGCGTCGCCGTCGTCGATGTGCAGCCGGACCAGCGCCATGCGCTGGTCACCACGGCGGAGGCGGAGCCGACGATCATCGCGACGGAGCCGGAGCGCGTGGTGTACGCGTCGGTGATCACGGAGCCGCAGCGCACGCTGACCGGCTTCTTCCCGACGTACCGCAGCGACGATGACGAGGTGTCCCGGCACACCCGGGCCGAGCTCGCCACCTCGCTGGGACCGGCGTGGGACGAGCAGACCACCACCTGGGGACTCCAGGGAATCCGCGCCAGCTGGTCGCATCTGACGGGCAGCGGGGTGAAGGTCGCCGTGCTGGACACCGGTGTGGACACCGACCACCCGGATCTGACCGGATGCGTCGAGGCGACCGCCTCCTTCGTGTCCGGGGCGAGCGTCGAGGACGGCCATGGCCACGGCACCCACTGCGTCGGCACCGTGGCCGGTCCGGTCAAGCCAGGGCACGCGCCGCGGTACGGGGTGGCCGGTGAGGCCCGGGTGCTGGTCGGCAAGGTGCTCAGCGACCAGGGCGTGGGCTCCGACGGCGAGATCCTGGCGGGGATGGCCTGGGCGGTCGCCCAGGGCGCCCGGGTGGTCTCCATGTCGCTCGGGGCTCCGGTGGAGCCGGGCGAGCTGTTCCCGCAGACGTACGAGAACGTGGCGCGGCGCGCGCTGCGGCGCGGCACCGTGATCGTGGCCGCGGCGGGCAACGAGAGCCGGCGGCCGGGCTTCGTGGCTCCGGTGGGGCGGCCCGCCAACTGCCCGTCCATCCTGGCGGTGGCGGCGCTCGGCAAGGACCTGGGGACCGCGTTCTTCTCCTGCGGCGCCATCAACGGCGCGGGCGGGGAGGTCAATATCGCCGCGCCCGGGGTCGACATCTTCTCGGCCGCGCCCGACGGGACGTACCAGACGATGAGCGGCACGAGCATGGCGACACCGCACGCCGCCGGTGTGGTCACGCTGCTGGCGCAGGCGCATCCGGACGCCTCGGCGGCCGACCTGAGCACCCGTCTGCTGTCCGGTGCCCATCCGCTGGCGCAACCGGGCGCGGACATCGGCGCGGGTCTGCTCCAGGCCCCGTGAGCGGGGGCGCCATGGGGCAGACGGCGCGGTCCGGGCCGGTCGGGGTCATCCTCTCGGTCGACCCGGACCGGTTCGCCCAGGTGGTGGAGGCCGCGCGCCGGGTCGGGCTGACGGTCACCGGTGAGCAGCCGATCCTGGGCTCGCTGTCCGGGACGATCGCGGAGGACCGGATCCCGGTGCTGGAGGCGGTGGACGGCGTGGAGTCGGTGGACCGGGAGCAGATCGTCCGGCTGCCGCCGCCCGACGCGCCGCCGCGGTGAGCCCCGGCTTCCGCCCGGTCAGACGCGGTCGAACGGCTCGGCGTACTGGAAGGGCCCCTTGACGGTCGGCTGATAGGCGGTCAGGGTCCGGACCTGGAAGTACTCGCCCCAGGCCGGATCCGGGGCCGTGATGCCGTACTCGGTCGCCGGGCGGAAGCCGAACCGGCCGTAGTAGGCGGGGCTGCCCAGCAGGGCGACCAGCGATTCGCCGAACGCGTCCGCGGCGCCGAGCACCGCGTGGACGAGCGCGAGGCCCACGCCACGACCCTGATGGGCGGGGTGCACGCTGAGCGGGCCGAGGCCGAGGGCGAGGGCGAGGTCGGAGCCGACATGGCCGCGGGTGCACACGACATGGCCGATCACCTCGCCGCGGTCGCCGGTGGCGACGAACGACAGCGCGGGCAACCAGCCGTCGCTGATCCGGAGCTCGTCCAGCAGCGTGGCCTCGACCGGAGAGGGGGCGTTCGCGTTGCTCACGGCGTCCGAGGTGTCCGACTTCGCGAACGCGGCCGAGGTGACGGCCCGTACGGCGTCGATGTCGGAGCGGGTCTCTCGTCGGATCAACATCGGGTCAGGATGCGTCCGGATGCCGCACTACGGCAAACGAATTGTGCGCCCACGCGCGGGGCGGGCGGGCCGCGCGGTCGGCCGTAATTGGTTCGACTCGGCGGCCGCGGGTCCGGCAGCCTCCCGTCATGGACCCCCATTACTGGCCCCTGTACGGGCTTCGCCTGCGCACGCCACGCCTGGAGCTGCGGCTTCCCGACGTCCCCCTGCTCGACGAGCTCGCCGCGGTCGCGGCGGGCGGGGTGCACGACCCGGACGAGATGCCCTTCGGCGTCCCGTGGACCGACGCGCCCCCGGAGGAGCGCGGACGCGGCACCTTCCAGCATGTGCTGCGCACGATCGCCGAATGGCGGCCGGAGCAGTGGACGCTGAGCCTCGCGGTGCTGCACGAGGGGGCGGTGATCGGGCGGCAGGACCTGTTCGCGACCGAGTTCGCCATCACACGGGAGGCCGAGACCGGCTCCTGGCTGGGCACCGCCCACCAGGGCAAGGGTCTGGGCACGGAGATGCGGGCGGCGGTGGCGCACCTGGCCTTCGAGGGGCTGGGCGCGCTGTCACTGGTCTCGGGCGCGATGGTGGAGAACGGCCGCTCGCTGGGGGTGTCCCGGCGGCTCGGCTACCGCCCCGACGGGCTGTCCGCGCTCGCCGTACGGGGCGAGGCCCGCACCCTTCAGCGGCTGCGGCTGGACCGCGCGGCCTGGGAGGAGCACCGCGCCACCCCTGTCGAGATCGCCGGACTGGAGCCGTGCCGCCCGCTGTTCGGCGCTCCCTGACGCGAGGGGAGCGGCCCGCCGCAGGCGTCACGACCCGTCGGACACCCCCTCATCCGTCGAGAAGAACGCCCCGACGGCCGAGATCAAGGAGATTCCGACCGACAAGTCGGGGTGACCAGGCCGGACTCATAGGCCGCGATGACGAGTTGGGCGCGGCCGCGGGCGCCCAGCTTGCCCATGATGCGGCTGACATGGGTCTTGGTGGTGAGCGGTGAGAGGCCGAGGGTCTGCGCGGCCTCGGCGTTGTTGAGGCCCCGGGCGACGAGGGCGAGCACCTGCCGTTCGCGCTCGGAGAGCGCGGCCAGCGCGGCGGGCGCGGGAACGCCGGGCGGCGGTGCCTCCGGCAGGCGCAGGACGCGGGCGATGAGCCGGGCGGTGGGGCCGGGCGAGAGCAGGGACTCCCCTGCCGCCACGGTCCGTATGGCGTCGAGGAGTTCGGCCGGCCGGGTGTCCTTCACCAGGAAGCCGGACGCGCCCGCGCGCAGCGCCTCGACGATGTGCTCATCGGTGTCGTACGTCGTCAGCACGAGCACCTTGACCCCGGCGAGGTCCTCGTCGGCGGCGATGCGGCGGGTGGCCTCGATGCCGTCGAGATCGGGCATCCGGATGTCCATGACCACGAGGTCGGCGCGGGCGGTGCGGGCCAGTTCGACGGCCTCGCGGCCGGTGCCCGCCTGCCCGACCACGTCCATGTCGCGGGCCGAGGAGACCAGCATGGCGAAGGCGGAACGGACCAGCGTCTGGTCGTCCGCGAGCAGCACCCTGATCGGCGCGGCGGCCCCGGGGGCGGGGGCCGGTGCGGGGTCCACCGGGCTGGTCCCGGACGGCGGGTCCGGTGGTGTGGTCATGCGGTGGCCTCCCTGGGCGGTGCGGCGGTCTGTCCGGTACCGGTGGGGGTGGCGGTGCCGGTGCCCGTACGGCCGCCGGGCGGGCCGCCCCTCCCCCACGGCAGCGCGGCCCTGATCGCGAAGCCGGGCCCGTCCTCGCGCGGTCCGGCGGACAGGGAGCCCGCGACGCTGCGGGCCCGCTCGCGCATGCCCACGATGCCGTAGCCCGTTTCGACGGGCGCGGTAAGGGGCGTTTCCCCGCCCCCGGGGCCGTCGTCCACGGCGGCGACGCTCAGCTCCCCCTCGTCCCGTACGAGCGTGATCCGCACCC
Organism: Streptomyces sp. MK37H; assembly: GCF_018035285.1. NCBI lineage: Bacteria > Bacillati > Actinomycetota > Actinomycetes > Kitasatosporales > Streptomycetaceae > Streptomyces > Streptomyces sp. MK37H. The sequence continues at coordinate 4,150 of NZ_JAAAYH010000248.1, forward strand.
TCGTGCCGGGCGCGTGGCGGACCGCGTTGGTCAGGGCCTCCTGCACGATCCGGTACGCGGCGGCGCCCACGGCGGGCGACAGCTCGGACGCCTCCACGTCGACCGTAAGGTCCACACGGACGCCCGCCGCCTCCGCCGCCGCGGCCAGGTCGGCGAGTCCGGCGAGCCCCGGCAGCGGCCCGGTGTCCTCCTCGTCCACGCGGTCGGCGTCGCCGCCCGCGCCGCCGCGGAGCACCTGGAGGGTGGCCCGGAGCTCGGCGCGGGCGTCCCGGCAGGTGTCGGCGATCGAGTCGAGCGCCTTGGCCATCGCCTCGCGGTCCAGCCGCTCGGGGTCGGCGATCAGGACGTGCGCCGCGACGGAGGTCTGGACGCCGATGAGGGTGATGCTGTGCGCGAGCAGATCGTGCAGATCGCGGGCGATGCGCAGCCGTTCCTCGGCGACCCGCCGGGCCGCCTCGTCCTCGCGGGTCCGCTCGGCGCGTTCGGCCCGCTCCAGGATCGCGGCGATGTACTTGCGGTGGATGCGGACCGCCTCGCCGATCACCACGACCGACAGCACCCAGCCGGAGGTGCGCAGCATGTCGAGACCGGCGTGCGGCTTCCCGCTCAGGGCCATCACCGACACCATGATCGAGATCACGGCGGTGACGGTGAGGAAGGACCGCAGCGGCGGGCCCATGACGGCGAGCGTGTAGACGGCGAGGAGCCCGGCCGGGACGACCGCGATATGGACGTTGTCCATGGCGTGGTACGGCCCGACCATGAACACCACCATCACGGTGACCACCATCGGGCTGTGCCGCCGCCCGATGAGCACCGTGGCGCTGGCGGCGAGCAGCGCCCAGCCGAACGCGTCCGGGCGGTGGCCGTTCCGATCGGGGTTGAGCAGTGCCAGGACCGCCTGGAGGACCAGCACCGCACCGGCGATCCGGGCGTCCACCCACCGCCGCCTGCGGGCCTCGTCCGGGGCCTCGGCGGGGCGGGGGCCGTTGTGCAGGGCGCGCGACGCGGAGGCGATCGCGCGATGGACGGCGGCGCGCGCGGCGGGGTGCCGGGCGTCGGCGGCACGCTCCGGCGGGTTGGCCGCGGAGTGGGTCGTAGGAGGTACGGGCACGGGCTCCATCCTCGGGGATCCGCCTCGGGCCGATCCATAGGGCTGTATGCATCCCCTAGGGCTGTACGGACCCCCTCGGGCTGTACGGATCCGGAGAGCGGCCAGGGGGCGGCCAGGGGCGGCCTGGGGCAGTACGAAGGGTGTCCCGGACCGGCCGTCCCCTGTGCGGCCGGTCCGGGCTGAGGAACGGCGTCAGCCGCCGCGTACGGCCGGTTCCGGACGGGACCCGGCGGCGGGTCCGTCCTGGGCTGCCGGGGCCGGCGAGGCGGGCGTACGGCGGAAGAGGGCGCCCGGCCACCACACCCACCGCTTCAGCACCAGGCTCGCCGACGTCACCAGGTACGTCCGCACGAGGAAGGTGTCGAGCAGCACGCCGACCGCCACCACGAACCCCATCTCGGCCAGCATCACCATCGGCAGCGTGGCCAGCACCGCGAAGGTCGCCGCCAGCACCAGACCGGCGGAGGCGATCACCCCGCCCGTCGTGCGCAGCGCGGTCACCGCCGCGTCCGGGACGTCCGCCCCGCGCAGCGACTCCTCCCGCATCCGGTGCATCAGGAAGATGCCGTAGTCCACGCCGAGGGCGACCAGGAAGACGAAGGACAGCAGCGGCAGCCCGGGGTCGACCCCGGCGAAGCCGAAGACCGGGTCAAAGAAGAGCCCGCCGAGCCCCATCGCCGCACCCCACACCGCCACCACGGCGACTACGAGGACCAGCGGCGCGACGAGGCTGCGCAGCAGGGCGGCGAGGATCAGCAGTACGGCGATCAGCACCAACGGGATGACCAGCATCCGGTCGCGGGCGTTGGTGTCCTTCAGATCGAGCTGCTGGGCGCTGACCCCGCCGACCAGCGCGTCGGCGCCCTCGACCCGCACCAGACCGGAGCGCAGGGCGTGCAGCGCGGCCGTCTCCTCCGCCGACTGCGGGGCGCCCCGCGGGAAGACGTCGATCTCCGTCCAGCCGCCGCCGCTGCGCCCGGCGTCCGCCCGTGCGACCCCCTCCGTGTCACGCGCCCGCCGCAGCACCTCGTCCGCCCCCGCGGTGCGCGCCATCACGCTGATGGGCTGACTGCTGGTGTCCGGATAGGCATCGGCGAGGGTCTGCGTGGCGGCCACCGACTCGGGCCTGTCGGTGAAGGTGTCCTCCTGCTTGAGGTTGCCGGGCAGATTGAGCACCCCGAGGGCGAGGACGCCCAGCAGCGTGGCACCGCCGAGGAGCACGGCTTTGGGCCGGCGGCGGGCCGAGTCGCCCATCGCCTCGAAGATCCCGCGCCGGGTCGCCCGCGGTTCTTGGCCGTAGACGGGGATCAGCGGCCAGAACACCCGCCGCCCCAGCAGCACCAGCACCGCGGGCAGCAGCGTCATCATCGCGGCCAGCGCGCAGATGACCCCGACCGCGCCGACCGGACCCAGTCCGCTGCTGCTGTTGAGGTCGGCGGCGAGCAGACACAGCAGCCCGGCGGCCACGGTGCCGCTGGAGGCGAGCACGGCCGGACCACAGCCGCGCAGGGCCTCGCGCATCGCGTCGTACGGGGCGCGATGGCGGCGGAGCTCCTCGCGGTAGCGGGACACGATCAGCAGGGCGTAGTCGGTGCCCGCGCCGAAGACCAGCACCGTCATGATCGAGGAACTCATGCTGGTGACGATGAGATCGAAGCCCTGGACGAGGCCGTAGACGATCGCCATCGCGGCCATGGCGGCGACGCCGACCACCCCCAGCGGCACCAGCCACAGCAGCGGACTGCGATAGGTGACGATCAGCAGCAGGGCGACCACCCCGGCGGTGGCGAACATCAGCGTGCCGTCGGTGGAGGCGAAGACCTCCTGCGAGTCGGCGCTGAGCGCCCCGGGACCGCCGACCTGGACGGTCAGGCCCGCGGGATGGGAGGCGAGCTCGGCTCGGACGTCCTTGACGGCGTCGGCCCGCTCCTTCTCGTCCGTCAGGCCGGTGAGCGCCATGGGGTACATCACGGTCGTGCCGTCCTTGGACGGGACGGCACGCGGCGCCGTGCCACCGACGAGGTCATGGCGCCCCGCCACCTCGGCGACCCGCCCGCCGGCCGCCTTACGGTCGGCGCCGGTCAGCCCGCCGTCGCGGTGGAAGACGAGGACGAGGTCGATGGTGTCGCCACCGGGCAGCCGCTCCTGGAGCCGGGCCACCTGGGTGGAGTCGGCGCCCGCCGGGAGGTAGTCGACGGCCGTGTCCCGTTTGGCGCCCTCGAGCTTGCCCGCGAAGGGGACGGCGACGAGGAGCAGCAGCACCCAGCCCGCGATGACCGCCCAGGGCAGCGAGCGCCGCCGCTTGCCACCGGCCGCGGCGGGCGGTGGCGCGTCCGGTTGTTGGGGATCTCCAGCGATCCCTGACGATGTCGTCTGCATGCCCCCAGGCTTCCGGCGCCCGGGCGCCGATACCTCGCGCCGACGACGGAAATGGCGGCTACTACGCCGGGGGCGGGGCGGGGGCGATTACTCCCTGGGGAGTACGGAGAGCGGACCGGAACCCTCCGCTCAGAACGCCGCCCGGGTGGCGGCCAGCAAGCGAGCCGTGTCGTCGGGACAGATCATCAGCGCCCTGCCGACCGTTTCCAGGACCGCGCGCTCGGCCGGGCGGTACGGGCCGTCGGCCACGGCGATCCGGGCGCCCTGGAGGAGGATGGCCTCCCGGCCGGTGGGGGCCAGATGCGGGGCCAGCGGCTCCAGGGCCTCGTGCAGCTCGATGGCCAGCGCCGTACCGCACGGGTCCAGGCCGTCCCGCTCACCGCACGCGCCCGGCAGCCGCCCGGTGTCGGCGGCGAGGGCCTCGATGAGCGCGAGCAGCTGCTCCTCGCTGCAGTCGGCGAATCCGGCGGCGCGCACCGCGCCGACCGCGACCTGCCGGACCGCCGTCGCCTCGGTGCCGCCCGCGGCAAGGACCGCGAGGGCCACGGTGTGCACCGCGTCGCGGAGCATCGCGGAGAAGCGGGTGGTGGTGGGGTGGTCGAGCACCTCCGTGCCGTAGCGGCTGCAGCAGGCCGCGCATTCCACGATGGGCGCGACCGGTCCGCGCGGCAGCACCGGCAGGCCGAGCACCACGATGCGGCGACGGCCGGTACGGCGGCGGTAGTTGCGGTCACCTCCGCATTCGGGGCAGAAGAACTCACCATCGCCGACGGTCCGCCACAGAGTGCGTACGCCTACCACACACAGGTCCCGGTCACGGCGGGCTCGCCGGTGCACCACGTCACACCTCCATAACGCTTCGGCCACGTTGCCGCGTTGACGTGATGCTAGCCACATCCATGATGTGACGTCAGTACCCCGAACGGAGACAACAGGCCAAACCCGAGGCCCCGCCCACCTCGCGGGGTGAACGGGGCCCATGTGGGTGACCAGGTCAACGGGGTGATGAAGTCATCCGATCAGACCGGTGAAAGATCACCTACACACCTGAAGGAATCCGGAGGATTCCGAAAGGATCACCGGCGCGCCCGGTTCACCGCGGAGACGACGGCCTTCAGAGACGCGCGCACGATGTTGGCGTCGATCCCGACACCCCACAGCACCTGCCCGTCGATCGCGCACTCGATGTACGCGGCGGCCTGGGACGCGGCGCCCTCGCTCAGGGTGTGCTCGGAGTAGTCCAGCAGCCGTACGTCCACGTCGATCGCGGCCAGGGCGTCGAAGAAGGCCGCCAGCGGGCCGTTGCCGATACCGTTCAGCACCGTCTCGGCGCCGTCCACGACCGCCTCGACGGTGAGCGCGTCGGTGCCCTCGGTGGTGGTCGAGGTCTGCGCGCTGCGCAGCGAGATCCGGCCCCACCGGTTGTCTTCGGTCGGCAGGTACTCGTCCTGGAAGGCCGCCCAGATCTGGCCCGGGGTGACCTCGCCGCCCTCGGCGTCGGTCTTGGCCTGAATCGTCTTGGAGAACTCGATCTGCATCCTGCGCGGCAGGTCCAGGTTGTGGTCGTTCTTCAGGACATAGGCGATGCCGCCCTTGCCGGACTGGGAGTTGACGCGGATGACCGCCTCGTAGGAACGGCCGACGTCCTTGGGGTCGATGGGCAGGTACGGGACGGCCCACTCGATCTCGTCCACCGTCTTGCCCTGCTCGGCCGCGCTCGCCTCCAGCGCCTCGAACCCCTTCTTGATGGCGTCCTGGTGGGAGCCGGAGAAGGCGGTGTAGACCAGATCGCCCGCGTAGGGGTGGCGCGGGTGGATCTCCATCTGGTTGCAGTACTCGGCGGTGCGGCGGATCTCGTCGATCTGCGAGAAGTCGATCTGCGGGTCCACGCCCTGGGAGAACAGGTTCATACCCAGCGTCACCAGGTCGACATTGCCGGTGCGCTCGCCCTGCCCGAACAGGCAGCCCTCGATGCGGTCCGCCCCGGCCATGATCGCCAGCTCGGCGGCGGCGACGGCGGTGCCGCGGTCATTGTGCGGATGCACCGACAGGCAGATGTGCTCGCGCCGGGACAGACGGCGCGACATCCACTCGAAGCGGTCCGCGTGGGTGGACGGGGTCGAGCGCTCGACGGTGGCCGGCAGATTCAGGATGATCTCGCGGCCCTCCTCGGGCTGCCAGACGTCCATGACGCCCTCGCAGACCTCCAGCGCGAAGTCCAGCTCGGTGTCGGTGAAGATCTCCGGGCTGTACTGGTAGCCGAAGACCGTGTCATCGCCGAGGATCTTGTCGGCGTACTCCACCACCAGCCGGGTGCCGTCCACCGCGATCTGCCTGACCTGCTCCCGGGTGCCGCGGAAGACGACGCGGCGGAAGGTGGGGGCGGTGGCGTTGTACAGGTGCACGGTGGCCTTGTGCGCCCCGCGCAGCGACTCCACGGTGCGCTCGATCAGCTCCTCGCGCGCCTGGGTGAGGACGGAGATCGTCACGTCCTCCGGGATCGCGCCCTCCTCGATGATCGACCGTACGAAGTCGAAATCGGTCTGGCCGGAGGAGGGGAAGCCGACCTCGATCTCCTTGTAGCCCATGCGCACCAGCAGGTCGAACATCTCGCGCTTGCGGGCCGGGGACATCGGGTCGATCAGCGCCTGGTTGCCGTCCCGCAGATCGGTGGACAGCCAGCGCGGGGCGACGGTGATGCGGTTGTCCGGCCAGGTGCGGTCCGGGATGTCGACGGCCTCGTACGGGCCGTACTTGTGGATCGGCATCCCCGAGGGGCGCTGGGTGACGGTCGCGGCGGTGATGGGGGTGGGACGGCCGACGGCGTCACCGGAGATCGCGGAGGTCTCGGAATGGCCGGGCGTGTCGGAGTGAGTCATGGTGCGCGGGGCTCCTTGGATAGTCCGCTGTCCGCTGGACGAATCCGCTGTCGCGGAGGTCCTGGGGCGGCCGACGGGGCGTGATCAGAGCAACGCCGAACTCCGCGGGGAGGGGGTCGGCCGTTCGACTACAGGCCCTCGCCGCGGCAGCTAAGAAGAAGCAGCCCGAAACGCATGATGGAGAGCAGCCTAACCGAGACGGGCGGGCCGGGCGGACCCGTATCACTATGCGGACCGAAGCATGCGCTTCGGAGGAATACACATCTTCCACTCGATTTCAGCAATCATGACCGCAAGGCGTGACACAGGCATCACGCGATGCGACATTGCCAGCCATGGACGCCAATGCCAATGCCCCCCTTGCCCGCGGTCACCGCCACACCGCCTTCTGCACGATCGTGCCGCCGCACGTCCTGGACAAGCTGTCCCATGCCGAGGACGCGTCGCTGGCCGATCCCGCCCGCCGCACGCTCGAGCGCGACGCCCTGCAGCGCACCCGCCGCCGGATCACCACCGTGCGCGGCGTCCCCGCCGCGCGGCTCGCCGCGCCCTCCGACAAGCCCCAGCGCACCATCTACGACGCCCAGCACAGGACCTCGCTGCCGGGCCGGAAGACGCGCGGCGAGGGCGACCAGGCGAGCGGGGACGACTCGGTGAACCGCGCGTACGACGGGCTCGGCGCGACCTTCGAGCTCTTCTTCAAGGCGTACGGCCGGCGCTCGATCGACGACTCGGGGCTGCCGATGAACGCGAGCGTCCACTACAGCGAGGACTACAACAACGCCTTCTGGGACGGCGAGCAGATGGTCTTCGGCGACGGGGACGGCGAGGTCTTCCATGACTTCACCATCCCGGTCGACGTGATGGCCCACGAGCTCACCCACGGCGTCACGCAGTACACCGCCAACCTCGAGTACTTCGGCCAGTCCGGGGCGCTCAACGAGTCGATGTCCGACGTCTTCGGCTCCCTGGTCAAGCAGCATGTGCTCGGCCACAGCGCCGAGGAGGCCGACTGGCTGATCGGCGCGGGGCTGCTGACGGACCGGGTCACCGGGATGGCCCTGCGCTCGATGAAGGCCCCGGGCACGGCGTACGACGACGATGTGCTGGGCAAGGACCCGCAGCCGGGCACGATGGACGACTACGTCCACACCTCACGTGACAACGGCGGCGTCCACATCAACTCCGGCATCCCCAACCACGCCTTCTACCTCGCCGCCACCGCCCTGGGCGGCAACGCCTGGGAGCGCGCCGGGCAGATCTGGTACGACGTACTGACCGGCGGCGATCTGGCCTCCGACGCGGAGTTCGCCGACTTCGCCCAGCTCACGGTGGCCGCGGCGCACGCCCGGTACGGCGAGGGCGAGGAGCAGGCGGCGGTGCGGGAGGCATGGGCCGGGGTGGGCATCACCGATCTGCGGGCCCACGTGGGCGCGCGCTAGGGCACGCCATCGGGTAGTGATGGAGCCATGCGCATCTCCGTCACCCGCACCGGCGGATTCGCCGGAATCGAGCGCCGGGCCGAGCTGGACACCACCGGCCGGCCCGACGCCACCCATCTTGACGCCCTGGCCCACCAGGCCGTCGAGACCGGCCACACCACGGCGCCCCGCGGCGTCCCGGACGGCTTCCAGTACGAGATCACCATCGACGGCCGCACCGTCCACGCCGCGGATCCCCAGCTGAGCGACGCCCAGCGGGAACTGATCCGCGCGGTGCTGAAGGAAGGCGCGTAAGGGCCGCGCGGCCGGGACCAGGCGCCGGGGCCCACGCGGCCTCGGCGATTGCGCCGGGGCCCACGCGGCCTCGGCGATTGCGCCGGGGCCCACGCGCCGGGGTCAGAACCCCAGCCTCCGCAACTGCTTCGGGCCCCCTCCTTCCGCCGCCCTCGCACTGCTCGGCCCCAGAGGGCCTCCCAGGCTTCGCACGGCCGCGCCGGCCTCCGACCGGCGGCAGGGGCTGAACTCAGAACCCCAGCCTCCGCAACTGCTTCGGATCGCGCTGCCAGTCCTTCGCGACCTTCACATGCAGATCGAGAAAGACCGGCGTGCCCAGCAGCGCCTCGATGTGCTTGCGGGACTTGGTCCCCACGTCCTTCAGGCGGCGGCCCTTGGGGCCGATGATGATGCCCTTCTGGCTGGGCCGCTCGATGTAGAGGTTGGCGTGGATGTCCAGGAGCGGCCGGTCCGCGGGGCGGCCCTCGCGGGGCAGCATCTCCTCCACCACCACCGCGATGGAGTGCGGCAGTTCGTCCCGTACGCCCTCCAGCGCGGCCTCCCGGATCAGCTCGGCCACCATGACCTGCTCGGGCTCATCCGTAAGGTCGCCCTCGGCGTAGAGCGTCGGGCCCTCGGGCAGCAGCGGGACCAGCAGATCCGCCAGCAGATCCACTTGCTGGTCACCCACCGCCGACACCGGGACGATCTCGGCCCACTCGATGCCCAGCTCCTTGCCGAGCCGGTCGATGGCGATCAGTTGCTGGGCCAGCTGCTCGGGCTCGACCAGGTCGGTCTTGGTGACGATCGCGACCTTGGGGGTCTTCTTGATCCCCGCCAGCTCGGTGGCGATATAGCGGTCGCCGGGGCCCAGCTTCTGGTCGGCGGGCAGGCAGAAGCCGATCACGTCGACCTCGGCCCAGGTGGTGCGCACCACATCGTTGAGCCGCTCGCCGAGCAGGGTGCGCGGCTTGTGCAGACCGGGGGTGTCGACGAGCACCAGCTGGGCGTCGGGGCGGTGCACGATGCCGCGGACGGTGTGGCGGGTGGTCTGCGGGCGGTTCGAGGTGATCGCGACCTTCGTCCCCACCAGCGCGTTGGTCAGGGTCGACTTGCCCGCGTTGGGGCGGCCGACGAAGCAGGCGAAGCCCGAGCGGTGCGGGGTCTCCCGCTGCTCGGTCG
>NZ_JAAAYH010000249.1:0-13398 GCF_018035285.1 Streptomyces sp. MK37H
GCTCGGCTTCGACGCGCACGCCCCGGCGGAGGCACCGACCGCCTTCGCCTTCCGCGCCGCCCAGGAGCGGGGCGTCCCGCTGCGGGTGGTGAACGCCTGGGCGCTGCCCCCGGCCTCCCCGTCGGCCTGGATGCTCACGGTGCTGGAGGAGGACCGCGCGATGTGGGAGGACCAGGAGAGCCAGGTGGTCTCCGACGCCCTGCGGCCGTGGCGGGAGGGCTGCCCCGAGGTCACCGTGGTGCCGGATGTCGTTCTGCTCAATCCGGCGGAGGCGCTGGTCAGGGCCTCGGAGCGGGCCGGGCTGCTGGTGATCGGGCGCCGTACGGCCACCCGGCCCACCCAGCTGCGACTCGGCCCGGTGGCCCATGCGGTGTTGCACCACGCCCGCTGCCCGGTGGCGGTCGTACCGCACCCCGGGCCCTGAGCACACCCCTCCGCGCCTGAGCCCTGAGCCCGCCTCCCGCAGGCGCTCAGCCGAAGAAGACCCCGAATTCCGAGTACAGCGCCGGATCGACGCCCTTGGTGCCCACCGTGGCCTCCGCGAGCGGTATCCGCACGATGTCCGTGCCGCGCAGCGCCACCATCGTGCCGAAGTCCCGGTCCTTGACCGTGTCGATCGCGCGGAGCCCGAAGCGGGTGGCCAGCCAGCGGTCGAAGGCGCTGGGCGTCCCACCGCGCTGGATATGGCCCAGAACCGTGGTGCGGGCCTCCTTACCGGTGTGATCGGCGATCTCATGGGACAGCCACTCGCCGATACCGGACAGCCGGACATGGCCGAACTCGTCCAGGCTGGAGTCCTTGACCACCATCTGGCCCTTCTTCGGCACGGCCCCCTCCGCCACCACCACGATCGGTGCGTATCTGATCGTGAAGCGGTTCTCCACCCAGGCGCAGACCTGGTCGATGTCGAAGGGCTGCTCGGGGATCAGGATGACGTTGGCACCGCCCGCGATGCCCGAGTGGAGGGCGATCCAGCCGGAGTGCCGCCCCATGACCTCGACGACCAGGGTGCGGGTGTGGGATTCGGCGGTGGTGTGCAGCCGGTCGATCGCCTCGGTTGCGATGTTGACGGCGGTGTCGAAGCCGAAGGTGTAGTCGGTGCCCGCCACGTCGTTGTCGATCGTCTTGGGCACCCCGACCACCTGGATGCCCTCGCCCGCGAGCGCCGCGGCGACCCCGAGCGTGTCCTCGCCGCCGATCGCGATGAGCGCGTCCACCTCGTACTCGGCGAGCGTCTCCCGCACCCGGTCGACCCCGTCCTCGCCGGCCAGGGGGTTGGTCCGGGAGGAGCCGAGGATGGTGCCGCCGCGCGGCAGGATGCCGCGCACGGCCGGGACGTCCAGCGGCACGATGGCTCCTTCGAGCGCGCCGCGCCAGCCGTCCCGCACCCCGACGAATTCGAAACCGTGGACCTCCACGCCCTTCCGGACGATGCCGCGGATCGCGGCGTTGAGCCCGGGGCAGTCACCGCCACCGGTCAGCACACCGACACGCATCTCCGCTCCCTCCGCCGACGGCGCGAGCCGCTGCCGTCGCCGCTTCTTCCGGCGCCACTCTTGCCACCCCCCTTTCTCCAGAATCCACCCATATGTAGCGCGGCGCCCACAGCGGCGTAGGGGTGTCCCCACAACACCGATCTGTTCATCCGACTGATACGACTGATGCGCCAGAGGTGTGGATAGACTCTCGCAACTGCACAAGGGCACAGCGGGGAGAGGCAGCACAGATGGCCCAGGCGAAGAAAATCGCGCTCTATATGCTGATCGTCTTCGTGCTGTACACGATCATCAAGACGCCGGCCCGGGCAGCCGACCTCGTCCAGGTCGGTTTCGAGGGCATATCGGACGCCGCCAAGAGCGTCGGCGAGTTCATGACGGAACTGACCAACTAGCCTCACCCGCCTCCCGTCCCCGCCCTCGAACCCCCGCTCTTTTGGCCCCTTATCGGGCGATTCCTCCACCAACACGTGGTAAAGCGGTGCTTGCACACAGTGCACATGTCTTGTGATGCTATGACCGCTTTTGCCGGGTGAGTACATCGTGAAGGGGTGGCGTGACCGTGTCAGCCCGTACCGCGCCCAGAACCCCGCCCCAGGGCGATGGCGGCAGCGAAAGCGGCAGAAGCCGCGGGGCTGACGCCAGAGCGCTCACCCAGGTGCTCTTCGCCGAGCTCTCGGGCCTCACCCCCGGAACCCCCGAGCACGCCCGCGTGCGCGCCGCGCTGATCGAGGCCAATCTGCCGCTGGTCCGCTACGCCGCGGCCCGCTTCCGCAGCCGCAACGAGCCCATGGAGGACGTGATCCAGGTCGGCACCATCGGCCTGATCAACGCGATCGACCGGTTCGACCCGGACCGCGGGGTGCAGTTCCCGACCTTCGCCATGCCGACCGTCGTGGGCGAGATCAAGCGCTACTTCCGCGACAACGTCCGCACCGTCCACGTCCCGCGCCGGTTGCACGAGCTATGGGTACAGGTCAACGGCGCGACCGAGGACCTGACCGTGCTGCACGGCCGCTCCCCGACGACGGCCGAGATCGCCGAACGGCTCAAGCTCAGCGAGGAGGAGGTGCTGGCCTGCATCGAGGCGGGCCGCTCGTATCACGCCACCTCCCTGGAGGCCGCCCAGGAGGGCGACGGACTGCCCGGACTGGTCGACCGGCTCGGCTACGAGGACCCCGCACTCGCCGGAGTCGAGCACCGCGATCTGGTGCGCCATCTGCTCGTTCAACTGCCCGAGCGCGAACAGCGTATCCTTTTGCTCCGTTACTACAGCAACTTGACGCAATCTCAGATCAGCGCCGAGCTCGGCGTCTCCCAGATGCATGTGTCCCGGCTGCTGTCCCGGAGCTTCGCCCGGCTGAGATCCGCAAACCGGATCGAGTCCTGATCCTTGCGAGGGACCTCCGCCCCGGGTCTCAAGGCTGTAATGTCGACATGGCGCTACAGCGTGTTGCCGACATGTGACATTCTGCAGGAACCGCGTTTGCCGCGGCCCCACCTCCGGTATTCAGGGGGAGGCTGCGTCGGACGCGAACCGCGCAGCTGGGATCCGTCCGCGACCTCTAGGGGGTGGCATGTCCGTAGAACTGGGCAGCTCGAAGGTGCTCAACAACGACGCACCGCACATGCCTGACGACTGCGACGCCATCGACACCCGCACCCTCTCCCGCTCCCTCTTCCTGCGGCTCGCCACACTCGACAAGGACAGTGCGGAGGCCGGCTACGTCCGTGACACCCTCATCGAGCTGAACCTCCCGCTCGTCCGCTACGCGGCGGCCCGGTTCCGCAGCCGCAACGAGCCGATGGAGGACATCGTCCAGGTCGGCACCATCGGCCTGATCAAGGCGATCGACCGCTTCGACTGCGAACGGGGCGTGGAGTTCCCGACGTTCGCCATGCCGACCGTCGTGGGCGAGATCAAGCGGTTCTTCCGCGACACCAGCTGGTCGGTGCGGGTCCCGCGGCGGCTGCAGGAGCTGCGCCTGGCCCTCACCAAGGCCAGTGACGAGCTGTCACAGAAGCTCGACCGCTCCCCGACCGTCACGGAGCTCGCCACGGCGCTGGGCGTCTCCGAGGAGGACGTGGTCGACGGGCTCGCGGTGGGCAATGCCTACACGGCCAGCTCGCTGGACTCCCCGTCCCCCGAGGACGAGGGCGGCGAGGGGTCGCTCGCCGACCGGCTGGGGTACGAGGACAGCGCACTGGAGGGCGTGGAGTACCGCGAGTCGCTCAAGCCCCTGCTGGCCAAACTGCCGCCGCGCGAGCGCCAGATCATCATGCTGCGCTTCTTCGCCAATATGACGCAGTCGCAAATCGGCGAAGAGGTCGGGATCTCCCAGATGCATGTCTCCCGGCTGCTCACCCGGACCCTGGCCCAGCTGCGCGAGGGCCTGATCTCGGACTGAGCCGCCACTGGCCGGTCCCCTGCCGGATCCCTGTACACCTGACGGGTCGTCAGCCACACTGGCCCGATGCGATACGCATGGAGCCGGACAACGGGCCGCCGAGGCAAGGCAATCGCCTCCTCGGCGGCCGCGCTGTGCCTGGGGGCACTCCTCAGCGGCTGCGGCGGTGGCGGCGACGGCTATGTGGCCGCCGGGGCGGCCGGACCCGACGGCCGGCCGACCGCGAACGCCGTGCCACCCAAGGGCGACGTCGACCTGGTGCCCCTGGACGAGGACGGCACGGACAACGATCGCGACGGTAAGGGCGGCACGGACGGGAAGCGCGATCGGGGCGCGGCCGGACCCACCGCCACCACGGACGGACCGGCCTCGCGGGCGCCCTCGGCATCCGCGAAGGCCCCCGGCCGTACGGACGGCTCGGGCGGCCCGGACGGCGGGAAGAGCGGCTCCGGGGCCCCGGGGCGTACGGACGACGGCCCCAAGGGCGACGACGGCCCCAAGGGCGACGAACCCGGCGAGCCCTCGCCCTCCGGCCCGGGCTCGGGTTCCTCGGACCCCTCCGGCACCCCCACGCCCACCGGACCGGCCGCCCTCAAGGTCGGCAAGCCGGAGCGCACGGCGACCGATGAGCGCTGGTGCGAAAAGGTGAAGGTCGAGTTCCGCAACACCGGAGGAGCGCCCGTCGCCTCGGGCACCGTCACCTTCGGGACGCATGTGATCGACGCCCTCGGCATCGACTGGGCCACGCTGGAGTCCAAGGAAGAGCTGCCCGCGCCGATCGGCGCGGGCCAGAAGAAGGAGAAGACCTGGACGGTGTGCGTGGACGACTGGCGGGTGCCGCTGGGTATGCATATCGAGACACAGGACGTCTCGGTCAGCTGGAAGCCCTAAGGCCGGCCTGGCAGCCGTAAGGGGCGCGGGAACTCAGGCCCTCGCGGGAGCTCAGGGCCCCCGCAGGAGCTCAGACCCCCGCTGGAAGCGTCAGGGCTTCGCGGCTCAGCCCAGCGCCAGCCAGGCCACCGCCGCGACGATCACGACCGCCGCGATCACACCGACGATCAGGCCGACGCGCGAACCGCCGCCCGATGCGGTGGACGTCTGAGGCTGCCGAGTGCCCTCGTCGACGAAGGCGCGGAACATCTGAGTGGAGCCGGCCGGGTCCTGGTTCCCGTTGGGGCTCTGGGGGTTGTTCGCCATGAGCCCCGACCCTAGCGAACGAGCGGATTCCGGGACACCCCCGGGTCTCAGCAGCCTCTTGCACCTCAGCCGCCCCGCTTGACCGACTCCAGGACGACTCTTTAACGGCAATTTACCGCCCAGACCACCCTTTCATTTGCCTGTAGCAACTAACTTCTTCTATGGTTGCCTTAAGCAACTGACGATCTGATCAATCCCACTGGGGGTGCCGTGGCCACGCAGCGCCACTATGAGGAGCTGGCCCGGCAGCTCAGCGCCATCGGCACCGTCAAGCGCGGGCTCGGGCGCGCCCTGCCGGCCGACTGCCCATCGGGCTCCGCCGTCGTCCTGATGCTCCTCGACCGCTACGGCGAGATGCGCATGGGCAAGCTCGCCGAGCTGCTCGACATCGACATGTCGGTGACCAGCCGGCATGTGGCGCATGTCGCGAACCGCGGCTGGGTGGACCGCAAGCCCGATCCGCTCGACCGGCGGTCGCGGCTGCTGACCATCAACCCCAGCGGTCGAGCACTGCTCGGTCAGGTCTCCGAGCGCTACACGAACGCGCTCGCCAGCTGTCTGAGCGACTGGTCGGACGAGGACGTCGACCGCCTCAATGAACTTCTCGCCCGGTTGCGGTCGAGTTTCGGGGACACCCGTTCCCGGGCTCTGCCGCATCAGGCGGAGACCAGCATCACCCGTACACCTTCGCAACGTTAAGGAACTTCATGGCAACGACCACACCGGACGGCGGTGTGCGGGGACCCGCGGGGCACCCCGCCCACGCCAAGCACGGCGGAGGAGGCCACAGAGGCCAGCACGGCCAAGACGCGGACTCCCCGGCGCCGATGACCCACCGGCAGATCATGGAGGCGCTCTCCGGGCTGCTGCTGGGGATGTTCGTCGCGATCCTGTCGTCGACGATCGTCTCCAACGCGCTGCCCGAGATCATCTCCGATCTCCACGGCGGCCAGTCCGCCTACACCTGGGTCGTCACCGCCACCCTGCTGGCCATGACCGCCGCCACCCCGCTGTGGGGCAAGCTCTCCGATCTCTTCAGCAAGAAGCTGCTGGTCCAGATCGCCCTGCTGATCTACGTCGCCGGCTCCGTGGTGGCCGGTCTGTCGCAGAACCCCCGCATGCTGATCGCCTGCCGTGTGGTGCAGGGCGTCGGCGTCGGCGGTCTGTCCGCCCTCGCCCAGGTCGTCATGGCGGCGATGATCTCCCCGCGTGAGCGCGGCCGTTACAGCGGCTACCTCGGCGCGACCTTCGCCGTCGCGACCGTCGGCGGTCCGCTGCTGGGCGGCGTGATCACCGACACCGACTGGCTGGGCTGGCGCTGGTGCTTCTACGTCGGCGTCCCGTTCGCCGTCATCGCGCTGATCGTCCTTCAGAAGACCCTGAAGCTCCCGGTGGTGAAGCGGGACGTCAAGGTCGACTGGGGCGGCGCCTTCTTCATCAGCGCCGCGGTCTCGCTGCTGCTGATCTGGGTCACCTTCGCGGGCGACAAGTACGACTGGATCTCGTGGCAGACCTACGCCATGGTCGGCGGTTCGATCGCGCTCGGTCTGATCTTCCTGCTGATCGAGTCCAAGGCGAGCGAGCCGATCATCCCGCTGCGGCTGTTCCGCAACAAGACGATCACCCTCGCCTCGCTGGCGTCGCTGTTCGTCGGTATCGCGATGTTCTCCGGCACCGTCTTCTTCAGCCAGTACTTCCAGCTGGCGCGCGGTGAGACGCCCACGATGTCCGGCGTCATGACCATTCCGATGATCGGTGGCCTGTTTATCTCCTCGACCGTTTCCGGTCAGGTCATCACCAAGACCGGTCGCTGGAAGGCATGGCTGGTCATCGGTGGTGTGCTGGTGACCGCGGGTCTCGGGCTGCTGGGCACCATCCGGTACGACACCCCGTACTGGCACATGGCGATCTACATGGCGCTCATGGGCCTCGGCATCGGCATGATGA
Source organism: Streptomyces sp. MK37H (assembly GCF_018035285.1). Lineage (NCBI taxonomy): Bacteria > Bacillati > Actinomycetota > Actinomycetes > Kitasatosporales > Streptomycetaceae > Streptomyces > Streptomyces sp. MK37H. Next base: position 7,049 of record NZ_JAAAYH010000249.1, read on the forward strand.
TGCAGAACCTGGTGCTGGCCACCCAGAACCAGGTGGCCCCGCAGGACCTCGGCGCGGCCAGCGCCGTCGTCACCTTCTTCCGCTCCCTGGGCGGTGCGGTGGGCGTCTCGGCGCTCGGCGCGGTGCTCGCCAACCGCGTCACCCACTACGTCAAGGACGGCCTGGCCGACCTCGGCCCCAAGGGCGCCGCGCTGGGCCACGGCGGCACCGGCGGCGGTGGCATCCCCAACGTCAAGGCGCTGCCCGAGCCGCTGCGCACGATCATGGAGAGCGCCTATGGCCACGGTGTCGCGGACGTCTTCCTCTTCGCCGCCCCGGCCGCGTTCCTCGGGCTGCTGCTGACCCTGTTCATCAAGGAGGTCGCCCTGAAGACCAACTCCGGCTCCCAGCAGACCGCCGCGGCCGCCTCGGACGCCCCGGCCGCGGACGCGGCCCCTGCCGACGCGATGGCGGCCACGGCGGCCACCGGGCAGGTCGCCGACCTCGAGCCCGCGCTCGTGGGCGCCCCGGCCGCCGGGGTGTACGAGCCGGGCGCCGACGGTGCCTTCGCGGCCAGCGCTCCGCAGTCGGCCACCGTTCCGCAGCGCCTTACCGCCTTCGCCTCCGCCGGGGGCGACGGTGCGGACCGTCAGCCCCGGCAGGGTGTGCACGGCTTCGTGCGGAACGCGGAGGGCGGCCCCGTCGCCCGCGCCGCGGTGACGCTGATCTCGCTCGCGGGGCGGCAGCTGGGCCGTTCCGTGGCGCACCCCGACGGCTCGTACGCCCTGGACGCGCCGGGTTCCGGCTCGTACGTCCTGATCGCGGCGGCCGACGGCCACCAGCCGCAGGCGTCCACGGTCGTGGTCGGGGACGAGCCGCTCGGCTTCGACATCGTCCTGTCGGCCACCAGCGGTCTGGTGGGCACCGTGCGCGGTGCCGCCGACGGCCGGCCGGTGGACGCGGCGATGGTCGTGGTCACCGATGTCCGCGGTGAGGTGCTGGCCACCGGGAAGACCGGTGAGCAGGGCGACTTCGGCTTCGAGGAGCTGGTCTCCGGGACCTTCACGGTCGCGGTGAACGCGCCGGGCTACCGGCCCGCGGCCCTGCCCGTCGAGGTGGGGGCCCAGGGGCTGACCCGGGTGGAGATAGCGCTGCAGGCCGGCGCCCGGGTGCAGGGCATAGTCCGGGCCGGTGCCGACCGGCGGCCGCTGCCCGACGCGCGGGTCACCCTCGTGGACTCGGCCGGGAACGTGGTCGCCACCGCCACCACCGGTGAGGACGGCGCGTACGCCTTCACCGACCTGGACGCGGGCGACTACACGGTCATCGCGAGCGGCTACCCGCCGGTCGCGGGGGCGCTGACGGTCTCCGGGCCCGGCGTCGACGGCCACGACGTGGAGCTCGCCCACCCGGGCGAGTGACGGAACCCCGGGCCCGGGGCGCGCAAGAGCGGAGACGCGCCCCGGGCCCGGCCCGGGCGGCGGATTTCTCGGCCGGACCCGGAACCCGGATCCCGGCGGCGGTGTAGTGAAGGCAGGGGACGGCCTGACGCCGCCGCCCGGATCCGGTGCACAGACACGACGAGTACCACCAGCACGACGGGTACCACCAGCACGACGATTACGACCAGCACGGCGAGTACCACCAGCACGGCGCGCACGACCAGCGCGCCGGGCGACATGAGTGACATGAGCGACACGCCGAGCAAGACGAGCAACACGGCGACACCCGAGCGGGAGCGAAACGCGGCATGACGACCACAGGAGCAGGAGCAGGCGGGGGAGCGGGACTGCGGGCCCGGATCCGCACCCGCGACGGCTGGGCGGTCCAGCACGCGGTGCTGACCGTCACCGATATGACGGGCGCCCAGGTGCTGCGCGCGCAGGCCGACACGGATGGCGCCGTGCGGAGCGACGAGCCGCTGCCGCCGGGGCCGTACACGATCATCGCCACCGCGGTCGGCTACGCCCCGGTCGCCTCCACGGCGATCGTCACGGCCTCCGGGCGGGCCGACGTGGGCACGGTGGTGCTGGCGCGCCAGGGCGGGGTGGAGCTTCCGCCGCCCGGGGCATGGACGATCGACCCGGTGCATTCGACGGTGGCCGCGGTCGCCCAGCATCTGGGGATCTCGAGCGTGCACGGCCGGTTCACGGAGTTCGGCGGGCGGATCGAGGTCGCCGAGGACATCGAGAAGTCGCGCGTCGAGGCGGTCATGCGGGCCGCCAGCATCGACACCGGCAACACGATGCGGGACGGCCATCTGAAGTCGCCCGACTTCCTCAATGTGGAGGAGTTCCCGGAGCTGACGTACCGGAGCACGCATCTGAGCGCGGCCGGAGCCGACCGCTGGACGGTCCATGGCGAGCTGTCGATGCACGGCGTGGTCCGGGACGTGGATCTGGACCTGACGTACCTGGGCACGGGTCCCGACCCCTGGGGCGGGGTGCGGGCGGCCTTCCGGGCCGTCGCCGAGCTGCGCCGCGAGGACTTCGCGATGAACTACAACCAGGTGGTCGCGGCGGGCATCGCGGCGATCGGCACGACCCTGCGGGTGGAGCTGGACATACAGGCTGTGCAGGGCGAGGAACTCCCCACGGCCTGAGGCCCCCCGCGCCTGAGGCCCCCGCGCCCGATGTTCCGGTGTTCCGGGCCGGCGCGCCGACCCGCCCGGCGCGCTATCGGTCCAGCAGGGTCTCGATACCGGCGATCGCGAGGTCCAGGGCGAAGGTGAAGTCGCGGTCGTGCATCTCCTGGACCGTGGTGCCGCCGCGAGCCTCCATGATTTTCCGCTGCTCGTCGAAGTCCGAACGGTCCTCGACCGAGCTCATCATCTCGTGGAACAGCTCGTCCTGGGTGACTCCGTCCGCCCGGCAGCGGGCGGCGAAGCGGCCCTCGATCGTGCCGAAGCCGTAGACGAACTGATAGACGAGGGACAGCGCGCTGGTGACCCTGTCGTCCGGCACTCCGCTGTTGCGCATCACGGCCAGCGCGGCCTTGCTGAAGCCCACCGCGTTGGGCCCGATGTTGAGGTACTCCCCCAGCAGCGCGGGCAGCCAGGGATGCCGCACCAGCACCCGGCGGTACTCGGTGGCCATCTGGCGTAGCTGGTCACGCCAGTCCCGCGGCTCGGCCGGGGTGTGCTCGAGGCCCTCGACGGCGCCGACGGTCTCGATGGGCAGCGCTATCTCGCCCATGGCCGCGTCCAGGGCGAGTTCGAGCAGATGGTCCTTGGTCTCCACGTACCAGTAGACCGACATGGCGGTCACCCCGAGCTCCGCCGCGAGCCGGCGCATCGAGAAGCCGGAAAGCCCCTCGGCGTCCAGCAGCCGCATCGTCGCCGCGACGATCTTCAGATGGTCGAGCCCGACGGGCTGCTGGTCGCCCTTGCGCCTGGGGGTTTTGCGCTCGGAGAGCCAGACGCTGGACCGCGGGCGGACGGTGCGGCTGCCGGTTGCCATGGCGGCGCCTCTCTTTCTCCGGTGCGCTGGCGCCACATATGTCCCGGGCCCGGGCACGCGGCACCTCACTACCTGAAGATGCTATGCCGCCGGGGCCTCCTGTGAAGATCGTTCGGCCCTGCTGAGCAGCAGCGCGGCCAGCACTCCACCCGCCAGCACGGCCGCCGCGCCGACCAGCTGGCTGGTCTCCACACCCGAGGCGAAGGCGTCCGCGACGGCCTCGCGGTCCTCGGGGGTACGGGCGGCGGCGAGGGCGGCCGGGAGCGAGCCCGCTCCGGTGGCGACCGCGGGCAGCAGCGAGCCGAAGCGGGAGTTGAGCACGGCGCCGAGGACGGCGACACCGAGCCCGTTGCCGCATTCGGTGAGCGTGCCGTTGACCCCCGCGCCCACCCCCGCCTTCTCCGGCGGGATGGCCGACATGATGGCGTTCGCCATCGCGGGCATGGCCAGCGCGATACCGGCCCCCATCACCACCAGCCCGAAGAGCATCCCGCCATAGCCATGCGCACCGAGCGTCGCGATGGCGGCGAGACCGGCCGCGAGCAGCCCCATCCCGCCGACGATCGTCACCGGGGTCCCGAGCTTGGGCAGCAGCCGCGCGCCGACGCCGGTGAGATTGAGCGCGACGATCACCAGCGCGAGCGGCGCGGTGCGCAGCCCCGCGTCCAGCGCGTCATAGCCGAGCACGAACTGCAGATGCTGGGTGAGCAGGAAGAGCGAACCGCCCATCCCGAAGGCCACCAGGATGCCGCCCGCCACCGCGCCCACGAACCGGCGGTTGCGGAAGAAGTGCATGTCCAGCATCGGATACGGGATATGACGCTCCCACAGCGCGAATCCGGTCATCACGGTGACGCCGATGAAGGCCGACAGCAGCACCCGGCTGGAGGTCCAGCCGTGCTCCGGCCCGGAGATGATCGCGAAGACGATGCCGGTCATGCCGACCGTGGACAGCAGCGCGCCGAGCAGATCGGGGCGGTCGCTGGTCGGCGTCTTCGACTCCGGCACCATCCAGACCACGGCCACCAGCCCGAGCAGCGCGACCGGGATATTGATCAGGAAGATCGAGCCCCACCAGAAGTGCTCCAGCAGCGAGCCGCCGATCAGCGGCCCCGCGGCGAAGCCGAGCGAGCTGACCGCACCCCACAGCCCGATGGCCTTGGCCCGTTCGCCCTCGTCGAAGACCTGCACCACGACCGCGAGCGTCGTGGTCATCAGCAGCGCCCCGCCGATCCCCATGCCCGCGCGGGCGGCGATCAGCTGGCCGGGGTCCTGCGCCATCGACGCCGCGAATGAGCCGATGCCGAACAGGGCGAGCCCGGCGACCAGCAGCTTCTTCCGCCCATAGCGGTCGGCGGCGCTGCCCGCGGTGAGCAGCAGCCCCGACTGGACCAGCGAATAGGCGTTGATCATCCACTGGATGTCGGCCGTGCGGGCATCCATCTCCCTGGCCAGGGAGGGGACCGCCACATTGAGGATCGTGTTGTCCAGCAACACGGTGAGCTGGGCGAGGCAGATCACGGCGAGGATCAGCCAGCGCTGGGGATGACCACCCGGGGACTGGTCGGGTGGCGCGGAGGCGGCGTCAGCGGTCGAGACCGTCATGGGGACTCCAGGCAGGGGGCTTCTACGGTGTATGACGATGTGCTGGGTCTTACACCGTACAAGCGTCGCTGTACGGCGTACAGCGAATTATGTGCGCGCGTCGCATACGCGTACGGGCCGGTGATCGCGGGGGTGAACCCGCGACCACCGGCCCGTACGACTCCGGAATCAGTCGGAGGACTTCGAGGTCTTGGCCGCCTTCTGGGTCAGGTCATAGAGCGTGGTGCTGCCCACGGTGACCTTCTTGTAGGTGGACTCGATCCAGGAGGTGATCCGGGACGAGGTCCCCTGGCCGCCGCCCGGCCCGCCGCCCATGCCGGTGCCCGAGGAGATGAAGTAGTGGATCTTGCCCTGCTTCACATACTCCTTGAACTGGGCGAGCGTCGGGGACGGGTCACTGCCGTTGAAGCCGCCGATGGCCATCACGGGCTTCTCGGTGGCGAGTTGGTAGCCAGCGGCGTTCTGGGAGCCGATCGCCGCGGCCGCCCAGGTGTAGTCGTCGGCGTTCTTCGCCAGCTTCGCCTCCACGTCGGCGTCGACCTGCTGGCCGTCGAGCAGTCCGCCCATGCCGCCGCCACGGCGGCCGCCCTCGCCCATGCCGCCGCCGGGCAGCATGCCCGGCCGGCCGTTCTGCCCCTGGCCGCCCTGGGCGTTGCCCGTGCCGTTGCGCGGGGACTGACCGCCGCCCGGGAAGCCGTTCTGGCCACCACCCGGCTGACCGCCGCCGGTGCCACCGCCGGTGCCGCCACCCGGCATGCCCTGCGAACCGCCCTGGCCCTGCTGGCCCTGACCACCCTGCTGATTGCCCTGACCTTGGCCCTGCCCCTGCTGGCCCGCGCCCTGGCCTCCGTTCTGCATCCCCGGCGGACCGCCCCGGCCACCGCCCGGGAAGCGGCCACCGGGACCGCCCATGCCCCCCGCCACTGACGGACCGGCCGTCACGATGGAGCCGTGCTTCGGGGTGTCCACCGTGTTGAGCGTGTACGCGACCGGCCCGGCCAGCCCCGCCGCGAGGCCGAGGCCCGCCGCGGCCAGCGCCGCCCTCCGCCCCAGGCGCGCCGTCAGCAGCAGCCCGGCCGCCGCCGCGAGTCCGCCGATCAGCACCGCCCAGCGCAGCCAGGGGTGCCAGTCCGGCGACCGCCCCAGCAGGACGTACGACATGTACGCGGTGACCGCGACCGTGACGGCCAGCACCGCCGAGGCCGCCGCCCCCGCCCGGCCGCCCTCGCTTCGCCGCTCCCACAGCAGGGCCGCGCCCATGCCCACGAGCGCCGCGATATAGGGCGCCAGGGCGATGTTGTAGTACTG
>NZ_JAAAYH010000025.1:0-45797 GCF_018035285.1 Streptomyces sp. MK37H
CGGGGCGCCCGCGGGACGGCCCGCGGCGGGACGGGCGACGAGCCGGGACGTGGCGCGCGCGGCGGGCGTGTCCCAGGCGACCGTGTCCCTGGTGCTCGGGGAGAAGTGGCCCGGACGGGTCTCCGAGCGCACCGTGGAGACCGTGCGCGCCGCCGCGCGGGATCTCGGCTACCGCCCCAATCTCGCGGCCCGCAGCCTCCGCCTGGGCCGCACCAGGACCGTGCTGCTGGTGGTGCCCGCCCTCACGACCGAGTTCTTCGCCCGCGTCTACACCGGCGCCGAGCGGGTCGCCGCCGACCACGGCTTCGGGGTGGTGCTCTATCCGTCCCCCGAGGGTGTGGGCCCGGCCCGGGACCCGTTCGACTCGGCGCGCGCCTCCCTGGACGGGGTGATCGCCTCCTCCATGGCGGCCGACGCGCTGGTCGCGGTGCGCGGCGGCGGACTGCCGCTGGTGATGCTCGACAGCGACCCGGACGACCCTGCCGCGACGGCCACGGTGAACCTCGACATCGCGGACGGAGCGCGGCAGGTGGCGGAGCATCTGCTGGGGCTCGGACACCGCCGGGTGGCCCATCTCGCGGCGGCGGTGGGCTCCTGGACCTTCCGGGTCCGCGCCCGGGCACTGGCGGAGGCGGTGGACGGGGTGCCAGGCGCCGCGCTGAGCGCCGAACCGGCGGGGTTGAGCGTCGAGGAGGGCCGCCGGGCCGCCGAGCGCGTCCTGGCCCGCCCCGGGCCCCGGCCGACCGCGCTCGTCTGCGACGACGACATCCTGGCCGCGGGCGCCTGCAAGGCGGCCCGGCGGCTGGGGCTGCGGATCCCGGACGACATCTCGGTGACCGGCTTCGACGATCTGGCCCTGGCCACGGCGGTGGAGCCGGAGCTGACCACGGTCCGGCTGCCGGCGGAGGCGGTGGGCGCGGCCGGTATGCGGGCCCTGATGACGCTCCTGGACGGCGGGACGCCCCAAGACACCATGCTCCCCGTCGACCTGATCCCCCGGGGCTCCACGGCCCCTCCCCCGCCGTCCTGACCCGGCGTCGGGACCACCGCCGTGCACCGTCGCGGGCCGGACCGGCCCCGCGGCCCGCTTCAGGCACGACCGCACGCCGGGGCGCCGCGCCCGACCGGCGACGCCCCGCCCCGGGACACTCCCCGCCGGTCCGCCGGGCGCCCGGCGGACCGGCCGGGCCAGGTGTGCGCCCGCGCGGGGACCAGGTGTGCGCCCGCGCGGGGACCAGGTCGGCCGTGCGGCCCAGTTGAGGCCACCGCGCACCGGGCGCCGCGCCCCACCGGCCACGCCCCGCCGGGCCGGGTTGTGCGCGCCCGCCGCGCACCGGCCGTGAGTGGCCCGCATGTGCCTCTCGCGGCCCCATAACGCCCACCGCCGCCCCGGTGGCCCGGGGCGGCGGTGGCGATGAGACGAAACGGCGGCGGGTGGGTCAGTCCTCGGACTCCGAGGAGGACTCCTCCGAGGACTCGGCCGGCGCCTCCGCGTCGGATCCGCCCTCTCCGGGCTCCAGGAGCCGGGAGAGCTGGCCGCCCAGGACGCGCTTGAACTTGCGCTTCTGGGGGCGGGTGCGGTCCAGGACCGCGACCTCCAGCTGCTCGGCGGTGAGGCTGCGCTCCCCGCCGTTGTTGTCACGGGAGAGCGAGTCGACGGCCAGCTTGAGGGCCTCGGCCAGGGTCATACCGTCCCGGTGGCGCTGGTCGAGGTAGCTGCTGATCTGGTCGGCGTTGCCACCGACGGCGACCGAGCCGTGCTCGTCCACGATGGAGCCGTCGTGCGGAAGCCGGTAGATCTGGTCGTCCTCGGGGCCCTCCCCGACCTCGGCGACGATCAGCTCGACCTCGTACGGCTTCTCGGCGGCGCTGGAGAAGATCGTGCCCAGGGTCTGGGCGTAGACATTCGCCAGCCCGCGGGCCGTGACATCCTCGCGGTCATAGGTATAGCCACGCAGATCGGCGTAACGGACACCGCCGATGCGTAGATTCTCGAATTCGTTGTACTTACCGACCGCCGCGAAGGCGATCCGGTCATAGATCTCGCTGACCTTGTGCAGCGCGCGGGACGGGTTCTCCGCAACGAAGACGATGCCGTCGGCGTACTGCAGCACGACCACGCTGCGGCCGCGCGCGATGCCCTTACGGGCGTATTCCGCGCGGTCGGCCATAGCCTGCTGAGGAGAAACATAGAACGGCGTCGTCACCGGCTGTCCGTCCCTTCTGTCATTGGCGAATGCATTCCGGTTGGACCGTCCTGATCAGAGCAGGGCGGCGCGGGGGCCGTCCGGCTCTTCGAGGCGCCGTTCATGGATGGCGCGGGCGAGTTCGGACACCTCGTCCTCGCTGAACCTCTTGAAACCGTCCTCGGTGAGGGAGGTGACGATCGGATAAATGCGGCGGGCGAGATCCGGCCCTCCGGTGGCCGAATCATCGTCGGCGGCGTCATAGAGCGCCTGGAGCACGGCCGTGGCGGCCTGCTCCTCGGTCGAATCCTCGCGATAGAGCTTCTTGAGCGCGCCCCGGGCGAACATCGAGCCCGAGCCGGTGGCGGCGAAGCCGCGCTCCTCCGAACGCCCCCCGGTCACGTCGTAGGAGAAGATTCGGCCCTTCCCCCGGTCGACGTCCCACCCCGCGAAGAGCGGGACCACGGCAAGGCCCTGCATCGCCATGCCGAGGTTGCCGCGGATCATGGTCGACAGCCTGTTCGCCTTGCCCTCGAGCGAGAGCACGGTGCCCTCGACCTTCTCGAAGTGCTCCAGCTCCAGCTGGAAGAGCTTGACCATCTCCACCGCGATACCGGCGGTCCCCGCGATCCCGACCGCCGAGAACTCATCGGCGGGGAAGACCTTCTCGATGTCACGCTGCGCGATGACATTGCCCATGGTGGCGCGGCGGTCACCGGCGAGCACGACGCCGCCGGAGAAGGTCACCGCCACGATGGTGGTGCCGTGGGGGGCCTCGATGGCGCCCTGCACCGGGGGCAGCGGACGGTTCCCCGGAAGCAGCTCGGGCGAGTGCTCGCCCAGGAAGTCCATGAACGACGAGGAGCCGGGCGTCAGGAAGGCAGCCGGCAGACGCCCTGTGCTACGAGTGTTGGCTTCCACACGTTTCCTTCCACCAGATCTTGAAATGATGCACGGACCATACCCCTGGCCATGGAAGTCATCCGTCCTGCGTCCCCACCGCGGGGACGCAGGACGGAGAAGACGCGCCTTACTGCCCGCCCTTCTGGACGAAAGACCTCACGAAGTCCTCCGCGTTCTCCTCGAGCACGTCGTCGATCTCGTCCAGCACGGAGTCGACGTCGTCCGAGAGCTTCTCCTGCCGCTCCTTGAGGTCCTCCGCGGCCTGTGCGTCCTGCGCCTGCTCCTCGACCTCTTCGGTCGAGCGCGACGCCTTCTGCTGACCGCCGCCGGTGTCCTTGGTCGCCATTTCCCTCACCCCGCTCGGTTCGCCCGCTGATTCGATCGGTCTCAAGATCAGACCCTACAAGCAGGGTCCGACATCGGCCTCCCACTCGCTACAACGCACAGAGGCCACCTCGATGATTCCCGGCCCAAGGGCATTTCAGCCTCCGGACAGCACCCGGACCAGGTCCTCGGCCGTGCGGCAGCGGTCCAGCAACTCCTTGACGTGGTTGCGGGTGCCGCGCAGCGGCTCCAGGGTGGGAACCCGTTGCAGAGAGTCACGGCCCGGCAGGTCGAAGATCACCGAGTCCCAGGAGGCCGCGGCCACGTCGTCCGCGTACTGCTCAAGGCAGCGGCCGCGGAAGTAGGCGCGGGTGTCCTCCGGGGGCTTGTTCTGGGCGCGTGCGATGTCCTGGTCGTCCAGCAGCCGCTTCATCTTGCCGCGGGCCACCAGCCGGTTGTACAGGCCCTTGTCCGGGCGTACGTCGGCGTACTGCAGGTCCACCAGATGGAGCCGGGCCGCGTCCCACTCCAGGGCGTCGCGGCGGCGGTAGCCCTCGAGCAGCTCCCGCTTGGCGATCCAGTCCAGCTCGCCGGACAGGCTCATGGGGTCGCGCTCCAGCCGGTTCAGCACGTCCTCCCAGCGGGCCAGGACGTCCCGGGTCTGCTCGTCGGCGTCCGCCCCGTAGCGGTCCTCGACGTACTTGCGGGCGAGCTCGAAGTACTCCATCTGGAGCTGCACCGCGGTGAGCGTACGGCCGCTGCGCAGCGTGACGAGACGGCGCAGCGTCGGGTCGTGCGAGACCTGGTGCAGGGTGCGCACCGGCTGGTCCACCGCGAGGTCCACGGCGATAAAGCCGTCCTCGATCATCGACAGCACCAGGGCGGTGGTGCCCAGCTTGAGGTACGTCGACAGCTCGGAGAGGTTGGCGTCGCCGATGATCACGTGGAGTCGGCGGTACTTCTCGGCGTCGGCGTGCGGCTCGTCGCGGGTGTTGATGATCGGGCGCTTGAGCGTGGTCTCCAGGCCGACCTCGACCTCGAAGTAGTCCGCCCGCTGGCTGATCTGGAAGCCGTGCTCATGGCCGTCCTGGCCGACGCCGACGCGCCCCGCGCCCGTGACGACCTGGCGGGAGACGAAGAAGGGCGTCAGGTGGCGCACGATGTCCGAGAAGGCGGTCTCCCGCTTCATCAGGTAGTTCTCATGCGTGCCGTAGGAGGCGCCCTTGTTGTCGGTGTTGTTCTTGTAGAGGTGGATGGGCTGGCCGCCGGGCAGCTCGGCGGCGCGCACCGCGGCCTCGGCCATGATGCGCTCGCCGGCCTTGTCCCAGAGCACCGCGTCCCGGGGGTTGGTGACCTCGGGGGCGGAGTACTCGGGGTGGGCATGGTCCACATAGAGCCGCGCGCCATTGGTGAGGATCACATTGGCCAGGCCGATGTCCTCGTCCGTGAGCTGGCTGGTGTCGGCGGACTCGCGTGCGAGGTCGAATCCGCGGGCGTCCCGCAGCGGGTTCTCCTCCTCGAAGTCCCAGCGGGCGCGGCGCGCCCGGTGCATCGCCGCCGCGTAGGCGTTGACGACCTGGGATGAGGTGAGCATGGCATTGGCGTTCGGGTGCCCCGGGACGGAGATCCCGTACTCCGTCTCGATTCCCATTACGCGCCGTACGGTCATGCGGCCCTCCTTGCCCGGCGCCGCCCCCGGCTGGGATCGGCGCTCAAGTACCGCTGCGCTCCCGGTCCATCTGCGGCCCCCGATCCACCGTGCCGCGATACTGCGGTACCGAAGAGCCTAGAACGGCCAAGCGGTGCTGCGGAGATCATTACAGTCATTGCTCCGGTCGGGCTCGTAGGACTCATACGAAGAATGCGGTCCGAAAAGCGCATCCGGCTGCGGATGCCCCGTCCAGGACATCCGCAGCCGGACCGCGGTGTTACAGGTACTGACCGGTGTTCGCCACCGTGTCGATGGAGCGTCCGGTGTCCGCGCCCTGCTTGCCGGTGACCAGGGTGCGGATGTAGACGATCCGCTCGCCCTTCTTACCGGAGATCCGGGCCCAGTCGTCCGGGTTCGTGGTGTTGGGCAGGTCCTCGTTCTCCTTGAACTCGTCCACGCAGGCGGCGAGCAGATGGGAGACGCGAAGGCCCTTCTGGTTGTGGTCCAGGAAATCCTTGATCGCCATCTTCTTGGCGCGGTCCACAATGTTCTGGATCATGGCGCCGGAGTTGAAGTCCTTGAAGTAGAGGACTTCCTTGTCGCCATTGGCGTAGGTGACCTCCAGGAAGCGGTTCTCCTCGGACTCGGTGTACATCTGCTCGACCACCGACTGGATCATCCCGCCGATCGCGGCCTTCGGCGACCCGCCGTGCTCGGAGAGGTCGTCGCCGTGGATCGGCAGGGACTCCGTCAGGTACTTCGAGAAGATGTCCTTGGCGGCCTCGGCGTCCGGACGCTCGATCTTGATCTTCACATCGAGACGGCCGGGGCGCAGGATCGCAGGGTCGATCATGTCCTCGCGGTTGGAGGCACCGATGACGATCACGTTCTCCAGGCCCTCCACACCGTCGATCTCGGAGAGCAGCTGGGGGACGATGGTGTTCTCCACGTCCGAGCTGACCCCGGAGCCACGGGTGCGGAAGAGGGAGTCCATCTCGTCGAAGAAGACGATGACGGGCGTGCCCTCGCTGGCCTTCTCCCGAGCCCGCTGGAAGACCAGCCGGATGTGCCGCTCCGTCTCACCGACGTACTTGTTGAGCAGCTCGGGACCCTTGATGTTGAGGAAGAAGCTCTTCCCCGCGGGCTTGCCGGTCACCTCGGCGACCTTCTTGGCAAGGGAGTTGGCCACGGCCTTGGCGATCAGCGTCTTACCGCAACCGGGCGGGCCGTACAGCAGCACACCCTTGGGCGGCCGCAGTTCGTGCTCCTTGAAGAGGTCGGGGTAGAGATACGGGAGCTCGACCGCGTCGCGGATCAGCTCGATCTGGTTTCCCAGACCGCCGATCTTGTTGTAGTCGATGTCCGGCACCTCTTCGAGGACGAGCTCCTCGACCTCGCTCTTCGGTACCACCTCGTAGACATAGCCGGACCGGGGCTCGAGCAGCAGGGCGTCACCGGGCCGGATGGTGGTGCTCAGCAGCGGCTCCGCCAGCCGCACCACCCGCTCCTCGTCGGTGTGCCCGATCACCAGGGCGCGCTCGCCGTCCTCAAGGACTTCCTTGAGGGTGACGATGTCCCCGGCGCGCTCGAACTCCATGGCCTCGACCACATTGAGCGCCTCGTTGAGCATGACCTCCTGGCCGCGCCTGAGGTCGTCGAGCTCGACGCTTGGGCTGACATTCACCCGGAGTTTACGGCCTCCGGTAAAGATGTCCGCCGTACCGTCCTCGTTCGCCTGCAGAAAGGCTCCGAAACCGGCCGGCGGCTGTGCGAGCCGGTCGACCTCCTCCTTGAGGGCCACGATCTGGTCGCGGGCCTCACGGAGTGTGTTCGCGAGCCGCTCGTTCTGTGCGGAGACTCCCGCCAGATTGGTCTGCAGCTCGACGATCCGCTCTTCGAGAATCCTCGTATGACGCGGAGAGTCGGCGAGCTTGCGGCGCAGGACGGCGATTTCCTGCTCGAGATAGGCAACCTGGCCGGCAGGGTCGTCAGACCCCCGCCCCGGCCGGATGCCGCGGTTGATGTCGTCGTCGTGGGCTGCCACGGTCCTCACCTCCTCCAAGGGGAGCTGGACGCTTCCTGACCCTACCTGGGCCGGTGCGGGTTGAAACCCCTAGATCACAAACCCGGTCGGCGTGTGTCCGATCTTCACCCTTGCGCACTCCCTCACGCCAGGTGAATACCCACCCAACAACATCGGAAAGCGAGCGGTTGTATCGTCGACACGGTCAACACCCGTCAGGGTTGGCGATATTTAGACAATGTTGAATGGCGTATCGAAGGAACAGGAGGGGGCACACTGTGCGGAACGAGGAGCTCGGCGGTCTTGAGGTCTGGATCGACCAGGATCTGTGCACCGGGGACGGCATCTGCGCCCAGTACGCTCCCGAGGTCTTCGAACTCGACATCGACGGTCTAGCTTACGTCAAGAGCGCCGACGATGAGCTGTTGCAGGAGAAGGGCGCGACCACCGCGGTCCCCCTGGCCCTGCTCACCGAGGTCAGGGATTCCGCCAAGGAGTGCCCCGGCGACTGCATCCATGTACGTCGCGTCACGGACCGGGTCGAGGTCTACGGACCCGACGCGGAGTGACACACCGTGAGTAACCGCTCACACACTCCCCGGGACCGGCAGCGCCTTCAGTACGAACTTTCCGTCCCGCCAGTGCCAGTTGACCTTGCGCTGCAGATCCGGACAACACCGCGGGACCTTGGCCGACGAGTATCCCAGCAACGTGGCCGAAACCGTCTTTCCGCGCACCGCGAAATCGCTGATGCTCATCCCTTCCTTCGGATCCACGAAGGTGGCCACCACACGGGGCGCGGCGCCCGCCTGGCCGGTCGGCTGGGAGAGCACATAGACGCCGCTGGGCGGGGTACCGAAAGCGGTCTGGCAGCGCACCACGGCGACGGTCTCGGGCCGTCCGTCCCCGTCCAGGTCCGCAGAGCCCCGGTCGACGACGTCGGGCCGGGCTCGTCCGCAGTTCATCGGATAGTCCGCGGCGCGGGGGTCGGGGGCCTTGGCAGCCGGAAGCCTCCCGGTGCCCGGCGCGGAGGCGGTGGTGGACGTGGTGGACGTGGTGGCCTTGGCGTCCGAGGGCTGGAAGAACGACCCTCCGGCGATGACGGCGGCCACGGCGGCCGCGGTCGCCACCCAGTGCACCGGACGGGGTTGGGTGTGCGCGAGATCCGGGCCCAGAGGCTGCACGCGGGATGACTCCATGTGAGGGGCTGAGGCGGGAGATGACCCGCATCGTGCCACATCTCACAGGGGCGCGGCCACCGCCCTCACACGGGGAATTCGGTGGCCGCGCCGAGTCGTTGTGGCGCCGGTTTCCGTCGGACGGGCCTCAGGTGGCCGCCGGACGGGTCCCGGACGGCCGTCAGGCGTCGCCGGAGGGGGCGTCCTGGCCGCCGGAGGGGCGCCTGTCGCCTCCTGGGGCGTCCGTGGCACCGGTGTCCTTGGCCGTGCCGGTGTCCTTGGCAGCACCGGTGTCCTTGGCAGTGCCGGTGTCCTTGGCGGTGCCCCAGCCCACGTAGTCCTCGCCGTAGGCGCCCTTGGCGGGCCTGCGGCGGCGCATCGGGGGCTCCACACCGTCCGCGAGCCGGCGGGCGGTGAGCAGGAAGCCGGTGTGGCCGATCATGCGGTGGTCGGGCCGTACCGCAAGGCCCTCCACGTGCCAGGTGCGCACCATGGTCTCCCAGGCCGACGGCTCGTTGAAGGTGCCGTGCTCGCGGATGGCCTCCACGGTGCGGGCGAGCTGGGTGGTGGTGGCGACGTACGCGCACAGGATGCCGCCGGGGACGAGCGCCTTGGACACCGGCTCCAGGCACTCCCAGGGGGCGAGCATGTCCAGGATCACGCGGTCCACGTCGGTGTCGCTGAGGTTGTCCTGGAGGTCGCCGACGGTGAGCCGCCAGGCGGGGTGCGGGGCGCCGAAGTAGCGCTCGACGTTCTGGGCGGCGATCTCGGCGAAGTCGGCCCGGCGCTCGTAGGAGTGCAGCATGCCCTGGTCGCCGATGGCCCGCAGCAGGAAGGTCGAGAGCGAGCCGGAGCCGACGCCCGCCTCGACGACACGTGCGCCGGGGAAGATGTCGGCCATCGCCAGGATCTGCCCCGCGTCCTTGGGGTAGACCACGGCGGCACCGCGTGGCATGGACAGGACATAGTCGGGGAGCAGGGGGCGCAGCGCGAGATACGCGACGTTTCCCGTGGTGCGCACGACGGTTCCCTCGGGGGCGCCGATCAGCTCGTCATGGGGGAAGGATCCCTTGTGGGTGTGGAAGTTCTTCCCGGACTCGAGCGTGAAGGTGTAGTGGCGTCCCTTGGGGTCGGTGAGCTGGACCTGGTCCCCGACCTGGAAGGGCCCGCGACGGCGGGCGGCACCGGTCGGTTCGGACATGTGAACAGCCTACCGGGCACTTCGCCGTGCCCTGACCACTCCCGGGGCCTCAGGAGGGGCCCGAGGGGGTCCTGGCCATGGCCGCCACGAAGGCGCGCTCGACATCGGCCGTGGAGAGCACCCCGTAGACCTCGCCGGTCTCCTCGACCACCAGGTACTCGGTGGCGGGGGTGGCGCGCAGGGTGTCCAGCAGCTCCTCGCCGGTGAGCTCGGCGGAGACCCGCATACCGTCCTTGAGATCCTGGGCGAGACCGCTGACCGCGACCCAGGGGCGGCGGTGCTCGGGGACGCCCACGATGGCCGCCTCGCGCACCACGGCGGTCGGGGCGCCGTGGCCGTCCACCACGACCAGGGCCCGGGCCCCGGCCTCGTTCGCCCGGCGCAGCGCCTCGGAGAGCGGGGTGTCGGCCGCCACGGGGACGGCGCGCCGGGTGAGCGTACGGGCGCGCAGGCCCGGCAGCCGCTCCCTCAGCCGGGCCATCCGCAGGCTGTTGCCCGCGCCGGTCCAGATGATCGCGGCGAGTATGGCGGCCAGCAGCGCGTCCGTGAGCGAGTCGACGCTGCCGAAGCTCTTGGGCTCCTCGCCCAGCCCGCCCGCCTGGGTGAGCAGCGGCAGTCCGACCAGCACCGCGACGGCGAGCGCGCGGCCGCTCCAGGCGGCGGCGACGGTGCCGGTCATGGGCCTGCCGCTGATCTTCCAGACGACGGCGCGCAGCATCCGCCCACCGTCCAGCGGCAGTCCGGGCAGCAGGTTGAACGCGGCCACGATGAGGTTGGAGATCATCAGCCCGGCGAGCAGCACCCCGGGCACCGTGCCGGGCTCCACCACCATCATGCCGAGGTAGAACACGCCTGACAGGACCAGGGAGAGCAGCGGGCCGACGAAGGCGAGCACGAACTCCCGGCCGGGGGTCTCGGTCTCCTTCTCGATCTCCGAGACCCCGCCGAAGAACTGCAGCTGGATCCGGCGCACCGGCAGCTTGAAGCGGAGCGCGGCCACGGTGTGGGCGAGCTCGTGCACCAGCACCGAGGCGTAGAAGGCCACCGCGAAGAAGAGCGAGACCAGATAGCGGGCGGCGCCGAGCTCGGGCAGCACCCGGTCGAGCTGGCCGCCGAAGACCCAGGTGATGAGGGCGGCGACCAGGAACCAGCTGGGCGAGACGTACACGGGCACGCCGAAGGGCCGGCCCATGAGAAAGCCGCCGCCCACGTCGCGTGGGCGCGGCTGCTTGCCACCCTCGGGCTCGGTCGCGCGGTCCGATTCCCCGTTGTCGGACTGCCGCTGCCCGCTGTTGTCCACGGTGTCCCCTCGTCGGATGCTCGGTCGCACCCCTCTTTTTGATACGGTCCCCACGATCATGCAGTGCCGGGGGCTCGAACGTCGATGGTATGCGTCCGGCTGTCGGTGGCGGGTCGTAGGGTCTTCGCCATGGGAACCACCACGGGAACCACCACCGGGAAGGCCGAACCCTCCGACGGGCCACCGAAGTCCGGCCCCGCCGCCTCGTTGTCACCCTCACGGGCGGCCGATTTCATGCGGTGCCCGTTGCTGTACCGCTTCCGAGTGATCGACAAACTGCCGGAGAAGCCCAGCGCGGCGGCCACCCGCGGCACGGTGGTCCACGCGGTGCTGGAGCGGCTCTTCGACGCCCCGGCCGCCGACCGCACCGCGCCGCGGGCCCGGTCGATGGTGCCGGGCGAGTGGGAGCGGCTGCTGGCGGCCAAGCCGGAGCTGGCGGAGCTGTTCCAGGAGGAGGACGGCGCTCCGGCGCCGGACCGGCTGGCCGAGTGGCTGACGGGGGCCCAGACGCTGGTGGAGCAGTGGTTCTCGCTGGAGGATCCGACCCGTCTGGAGCCGGCGGAGCGCGAGCTGTTCGTGGAGACGGAGCTCGAGTCCGGGCTGAGGCTCCGTGGAATCATCGACCGGATCGACATCGCTCCCACCGGCGATGTGCGGATCGTGGACTACAAGACGGGCAAGGCCCCCGCGCCGCAGTACGCGGGTGAGGCCCTGTTCCAGATGAAGTTCTACGCCCTGGTGCTGTGGCGGCTGCGCGGGGTGATCCCGCGGCGGCTCCAGCTGGTCTATCTGGGCAGCGGGGATGTGCTGACGTACGACCCGGAGGAGCGGGATCTGCGGGCCGTGGAGCGCAAGGTGCTGGCCCTGTGGGAGGCGATCCGGCTGGCCACGGAGACCGGTGCCTTCGTGCCCCGGCAGACCAGGCTCTGCGGCTGGTGCGACCACCAGGCACACTGTCCGGAATTCGGGGGTACGCCGCCGCCGTATCCGCTGGCGGTGGTCCCGGCTCAGAATTGAGCCTGCCGCGTAGCGCCCCCTGAGGGTGGGGGTGGGAGACGGGCGGGCAGAATGGACGCGGTCTAGGAGAAGGAGTTCCCGTGGCGATCCGCGTCCTACTGGTCGATGATCAACCGCTGCTGCGCACCGGCTTCCGGATGATCCTGGAGGCGGAGCAGGATCTGGCGGTCGTCGGTGAGGCCGGGGACGGTCTGCAGGCCCTCGATCAGGTGCGGGCGCTGCAGCCCGATGTGGTCCTGATGGACATCCGGATGCCGCGGATGGACGGCGTGGAGGCGACCCGTCAGATCACCGGTCCGGGGCGGGACGGCCCGGCCAAGGTGCTGGTGCTGACCACCTTCGACCTGGACGAGTACGTGGTGGAGGCGCTGCGCGCCGGGGCCAGCGGCTTCCTGCTGAAGGACGCGCCCGCCACCGAGCTGGTGCAGGCCATCCGCGTGGTGGCGGCGGGCGAGGCGATGCTGGCGCCCAGCATCACCCGCAGGCTGCTGGACAAGTACGCCGGGCATCTGCCGTCGGGCGAGGAGCCGGTGCCGGACACCCTGCACACGCTGACCGAGCGCGAGGTCGAGGTGCTGAAGCTGGTGGCCCGGGGGCTGTCCAACGCGGAGATCGCCGCCGATCTGTTCGTCAGCGAGACCACGGTCAAGACGCATGTGGGCCATGTGCTCACCAAGCTGGGGCTGCGCGACCGGGTGCAGGCCGCGGTCTACGCCTACGAGAGCGGGCTGGTCCGCCCCGGCGCGCAGTAGGCGTCACCGGGGCGGCTCGGGCGGAACGACGACCGGCCGATCGGCCGGTCGTCCCCGTCGGTCCGTCAGCCGTCGGACGACTTGCCGATCTCCCAGAAGCGGAAGACCGTCGAGGAGTCGAGGGTCCACTGCAGCCCGGTGATGTCGCCCTGAGCCACCGCGTACTGCTTGCCCTGCCACAGCGGAAGCATCGGCACCTCGTCGGCGATGATGTCCTGGATCCGCTGGAAGTCGCCGACCGTGGCCTCGCGGCTGGGCTGCTCGGCGGTGGCGGGGATCAGCTGCGCGGTCAGCCGCGGCGACGTGTAGTGGTTGGCCAGGACATTGCCGGCGCCGAAGAACGGCGCGACGAAGTTGTCCGGGTCCGGGTAGTCGGGCACCCAGCCCTTCACATAGACGCCGTACTTGCCGCCGGCGACGCCCTTCTCGTACGTGGCGACGTCCGCGCTCTTCACATCGACGTCGAACAGCCCGCTGGCGTTGAGCTGCTCGGCGATCCGGCGCAGCCCCGGGACGGTGCCGGGGCCGTAGCGGATCGGGGTGCCCCACAGGGTCAGCTTGACCTTGCCGGTGATCCCCTCGTCCCGCAGCGCCTGCTTGGCCTTCTCGGGCTGCGGGCGGTCGCCGTACTTGTCGTAGAAGGCGGTGTTGTGGCCGGTGATACCGGCCGGGACCACCGAGTACAGCGGTTCGGCGGTGCGCTTGTAGACGTCCCGCACCAGGGTGGAGCGGTCGATGAGGTACGCCATGGCCTTGCGCGCCCCGAGCTTGCCCGCCACCGGGTCCTTCATGTTGAAGACCAGGTGCTGGACCTCGGCGCCGGTGCCCTCGACCACGTTCAGGCTCTTGCCGCCGCCGAGGCTCTGCGCCTGGAGGTCGGCGAGGTCGCGCATGGCCAGCCCGCGGTAGGCGAGGTCCACATCGCCCTTCTGCACGGCGGACTTCAGCCGCGCCTGCGCGCCGTGGAAGAACTTCAGGGTCAGCCCGGAGTTCTTCGGCTTGGCGGGCCCCTGGTAGCGGCCGTTGACGGAGAAGTCCGCCTCGCCCTTGGTGAAGGAGTCCAGCTTGTAGACGCCGGAGCCGACGGCCTTGTGGTCCGTGCGCAGCCTGTCGGCCGGGTACTCCTCGTGGTCCACGATGGAGCCGGCGCCGGAGGCGATCTTCTGGGGGAAGGTCGCGTCGGAGTCCTTCAGATGGAAGACGACGGTCCGCTTGTCCGGGGTGTCGATGCTCCCGATGGAGGTGAGCATGAGCGCCGGGCCGTTGGGGTCATTGATCCGCTTGGTGCGCTCGAAGGAGTACTTGACGTCCTCGGAGGTGAGCGGATGGCCGCTTGTGAACGTCAGGCCGTTCTTCAGCGTGCAGGAGTAGACCCGGCTGGTGTTGTCCTTGAAGGAGCACTTCTCCGCCGCCTCGGGCTGCGGTGTGGTGCTGCCCTTCGGGAAGCTCAGCAGCGACTGGAAGACGTTGTTGAACAGCAGCCAGGAGCCGGGGTCGTAGCCCGACGCCGGGTCGGTGGCGAGCACCTCGTCCGACATCCCCATGACCACGTGCTCGCCGGTGCCCGCCGCGTCCCCGTCCTCACTGCCGCAGCCGGTGAGCAGGGCGGCGGCCAGTCCCGCCCCGAGGGGAGCTGCCAGCCACTGATCACGTTTCCTCAACGGTATTCCTCACACACTCGACGTCTTCGTACCCGACCCCCGTAAGTCGTTGTCAGTCGCCCTTACCGAGCTCCCACAGCTGCAGCATGGTCGAGGAGTCGAAGGCGTACTCGGCGCCCGTCACATTCCCGCGGGCGGCCACGTACGTGTTGCCCTGCCACAGCGGAAGGTAGGGCACATCGCTGGCGACGGCGTTCTGGATGGACTGGTAGTCCTTGTCGGCGAGGCTGCGCTGGGCCTCCTGCCGGGTCTTGGGGATCAGCTCGTCCTGGATGGTGCGGTTGCGGTAGGGCGAGTTGAGGAAGTTGTCCTTGGTGAGGAACGGCGCGGTGTAGCTGTCGGGGTCCGGGAAGTCGGGGAGCCAGCCCATCCCGGAGGCGGAGAACTGGCGCTTGATGAGCGCGGGGCGGTAGTCCCGCCACGGGTAGCCCTTGATCGTGACGGAGAACAGTCCGCTGCCGTTGAGCTGCTTGCGCAGCTCCTTGAACTCCCCGGCCGTCTCCGGGCCGTAGTGGTCGGTGGTGTAGGTCAGGGTCAGCTTCACCGGGGTGTTGATACCGGCCTCGCTCAGCACGCGCCGGGCCTCATCGGGATCCGGGTCGCCGTACTCGTTGTGGAACGAGTTGATGTGCGAGGAGATGCTGGTGGGGATCATCGAGTAGAGGGGCTCGGCGGTCCGCTTGTACACATCGCGCACCAGCGCCTGGCGGTCCACGACATGGGCGATGGCCTGCCGGACCGCCTTGTTCTTCACCGCCGGGTCGGAGGTGTTGAAGACCAGGTAGCGGATGCCCTGGCCGGAGGACTCGAAGAGGCGGACGCCCTTGACCTCGCCCTTGTTGAGCTTGTCGATCTGCTCGGGCGAGAAGCCGCGGTGGACCACGTCGATGTCGCCCTTGACCAGCGCCTTCTCCATGGTCGACGCGGAGTCGTAGAACCGCATCTCCACCTTGTCGGCCTTCGGCTCGACATCGCCCTTGTAGCGGGAGTTCTTGGTGAAGACGACCTTCGTCAGCCGGTTGTCGCGTACCTCGGTCTTGGCGCTGTACGGGCCCGAACCGGTCATCTCGAAGCCGTCGCGCAGCGCGTCGGGCTTGTAGACCTCGCTGTCCAGGATCGCGGCGGCCGGGGTGGTGAGCTTCGACGGGAAGGTCGCGTCCGGCTGCGCGAGGTGGATGACGATCTCGCGGTCGCTGGGAGTTTCGATCTTGTCCACGTTGGACAGCAGGGACTTGGTGCCGTTGGGGTCGTCGATGCGCAGCACCCGCTCGAGGGAGAACTTGACGTCCTTCGAGGTGAGGTCGTGGCCGTTGGAGAACTTCAGGCCACTGCGCAGCGTGCAGCGGTACTGCTCGCTCTGTCTGTCCTGGAAGCCGCATTTCTCGGCCGCGTCGGGTATCGGCTCGGTTCCGGAGCGGGGCAGCCGCATCAGCGTCTGGAAGGCGTTGTGCAGCACGCTCCAGGACGCGAAGTCGTAGGCCAGGGCGGGATCCAGCGGCGCGGGCGCCGCCTTCGACGCCTCTATGCGGTCCGTGCTGCCCAGGACGAGCGTCTTGCCGTCCGAGCCCGAGCCGTCGGTACCACCGCACGCGGCGAGCGTGGAGATCAGGAGGCCGGCCACGGCCGGCAGCACCAGCGACTTGCGCGTCATTGTCGGGAGTCTCCCTGCCATCGATCAACTACTCGCGACGAGATTAGTCCGCGGCGCCGGTGATACTCAGACACAACGAAGTTGAGGCGATATCACGTCCCGATAACGAGCGATCATCGACCGATATCCGGACGTGGCCGCGATTCGTACGCCATGCGACCAATCCGGACACAAGGGCTCACCCAAAACGCACCAGACGGGACGCGCGACAGCCAACCATCGCACCCGTCCACGGCATATGCAGTGATAAACATCACGTTCCGTTGTCGCCAACGGAACGTGAAAAGTCCGCCCGCGCTATTCAGTTTGCAATTTACAGGAATACGCTCGGTGCGCGATCAGTGCACCGTCGTGACCAGAGTGCGCAGGAAATCGAGATCGACTTCTTCGAGCGAGCCGATGACCGTACGCCCCGTCGCGGGCTCGATCGGCACCACGGACGGCACCGCGACCACCCGGCACCCGGCCGCCTCCGCGGCCCGTACGCCCGTGTCGGTGTCCTCGATGACCACGCACCGCCCCGGCTCCGCGGCCAGCCCGGCCGCGGCGAACAGATAGGGGTCCGGATGCGGCTTGGTCCGCTCGACCTCGTCGCCCGCGACCGTCAGGGCGAAGTGCTCCGGGCCGAGCGAGCGCAGGACGCGGTCCATCACCCGCCGGTGGGAGGCGGAGACCAGGGCGGTGGGGATGCCGTGCGCGGCCAGCTCGATGAGCAGCCGGCGGGCGCCGGGCAGCATCGGCACACTGCCGTCGATCAGCTCGGTGAAACGGCTGTTGAGCAGGCCGGTGAGCTCGGCGAGGGCGATCTCGGCGCCGGTGGCCTCGATCAGGAACTGGGCGCTGCGCGACATCGGACCGCCCACCACGACCTGGCGGTACTCCTCGGCGAGGGCGTGCCCGAGCTCGGCGAAGATGGAGACCTCCGCGTCCCACCAGATGCCCTCGGTGTCGACCAGGGTGCCGTCCATGTCGAGCAGAACGGCTTGTAGAGCCGAGCCTTCGGCCGTACGGGTATCGACGGCGGGGATGCTGCTGGTCATCCAAACACCTCCGGATAAGGGGCACGAAGGCCGGCCCCCTTCCGCTGACGGGAAGGCGACCGGCCTCTACCGGATCGACCAGTCTACGTCGCGCCGCGCCGACGCGCCCGTTGGGCACCGAAGGCGGTCACAGAGGCCGCCGAATGGCTACCGCGCGTCTACCGCGCGTTGAAGTACTTCGCCTCCGGGTGGTGGATCACGATGGCGTCCGTGGACTGCTCGGGGTGGAGCTGGAACTCCTCCGAGAGCTTCACCCCGATCCGCTCCGGCCCCAGCAGATCGGCGATCTTCGCGCGGTCCTCCAGGTCGGGGCAGGCGCCATAGCCCAGCGAGAAGCGCGCGCCGCGGTACTTCAGCGCGAACATGTCCGCCATCTCGCTCGGGTCCTCACCGGAGAAGCCCAGCTCGGCGCGGACCCGGGCGTGCCAGTACTCGGCCAGCGCCTCCGCGAGCTGGACGGACAGGCCGTGCAGCTCCAGATAGTCGCGGTAGGAGTCGGCGGCGAACAGCTCGCCGGTGGCCTCGCCGATCTTCGAGCCGACGGTCACCACCTGGAGGCCGACGACATCGGTCTCGCCGGACTCCTCGGGCCGGAAGAAGTCGGCCAGACACAGCCGGCGGCCGCGGCGCTGACGCGGGAAGGTGAAGCGGGTCCGCTCGCTGCCGTCCTCGTTCAGCAGGACCAGGTCGTCGCCCTTGGAGACGCAGGGGAAGTAGCCGTAGACGACGGCCGCCTCGAGCAGGTTCTCGGTGTGCAGCCGGTCCAGCCAGCCGCGCAGCCGCGGGCGCCCCTCGGACTCGACCAGCTCCGCGTAGCTCGGCCCGTCGCCCGTACGGGCCTCCTTGAGCCCCCACTGGCCCTTGAACAGCGCGCCCTCGTCCAGCCAGGAGGCGTAGTCGACCTGCTGGATGCCCTTGACGACGCGAGTGCCCCAGAAGGGCGGGGTGGGCACCGGGTTGTCGGTGGCGACGTCGGAACGCGCGGGGCCCTCCGGCTCCGGGTCGCTCGGCGCCGTGTCCCGCTTGGGCACCCGGCGCTGCTTGAGGGCGGGCAGCTCCGCGCCGGGTACGCCGCGCTTGACGGCGATCAGGGCGTCCATGAGCCGCAGCCCCTCGAAGGCGTCGCGGGCGTAGCGCACCTCGCCCTCGTAGATCTCGTGCAGATCCTGCTCGACATAGGCCCGGGTGAGCGCGGCGCCGCCGAGGATGACGGGGAACCGGGCGGCCAGCTTGCGCTGGTTGAGCTCCTCCAGGTTCTCCTTCATGATCACCGTGGACTTCACCAGCAGCCCGGACATGCCGATCACATCGGCGCCGTGCTCCTCGGCGGCCTCCAGGATCGCGGAGACCGGCTGCTTGATGCCCAGGTTGACCACGTTGTAGCCGTTGTTGGACAGGATGATGTCCACGAGGTTCTTACCGATGTCATGGACGTCGCCGCGGACGGTGGCGAGCACGATGGTGCCCTTGCCCTCGTCGTCCGACTTCTCCATGTGCGGCTCCAGATGGGCGACCGCGGTCTTCATGACCTCGGCGGACTGGAGGACGAACGGCAGCTGCATCTGTCCGGAGCCGAACAGCTCGCCGACCACCTTCATGCCGTCCAGCAGCGTCTCGTTGACGATGTCGAGGGCGGGGCGCTCCTGGAGGGCCTCGTCGAGGTCGGCCTCCAGGCCGTTGCGCTCGCCGTCGATGATGCGGTGCTTGAGGCGCTCCTCCAGGGGCAGCGCGGCCAGCTCCTCGGCCTTGCCCGCCTTGAGGGACTTGGCGGTGGCGCCCTCGAAGAGCCCCATCAGCTTCTGCAGCGGGTCATAGCCCTCGGCGCGGCGGTCGTAGATCAGGTCCAGGGCGGTCTGGACCTGCTCCTCCTCGAACCGGGCGATCGGCAGGATCTTGGAGGCGTGCACGATGGCCGAGTCCAGGCCCGCCTTGACGCACTCGTCGAGGAAGACGGAGTTGAGCACGATGCGGGCGGCCGGGTTGAGGCCGAAGGAGATGTTGGACAGGCCCAGCGTGGTCTGGACGTCCGGGTGGCGGCGCTTGAGCTCGCGGATCGCCTCGATGGTGGCGATGCCGTCCTTACGGGACTCCTCCTGGCCGGTGCAGATGGTGAAGGTCAGGGTGTCGATGAGGATGTCCGACTCGTGGATGCCCCAGTTGCCGGTCAGGTCGGCGATCAGCCGCTCGGCGATCTCCACCTTCTTCTCCGGCGTACGGGCCTGGCCCTCCTCGTCGATGGTCAGCGCGATGAGGGCGGCGCCGTGCTCCTGGGCCAGCCGGGTGACCTTGGCGAACCGCGACTCGGGCCCGTCCCCGTCCTCGTAGTTGACGGAGTTGATGACCGCGCGTCCGCCGAGCTTCTCCAGCCCGGCCTGGATGACGTCGACCTCGGTGGAGTCCAGGACGATGGGGAGAGTGGAGGCGGTGGCGAACCGCCCGGCCAGCTCCTCCATGTCCGCGACGCCGTCCCGGCCGACGTAGTCCACGCACAGGTCGAGCAGATGGGCGCCCTCGCGGATCTGCTCGCGGGCCATCTCCACGCAGTCGTCCCAGCGGGCCTCCAGCATGGCCTCGCGGAACTTCTTGGAGCCGTTGGCGTTGGTGCGCTCGCCGATCGCCAGGTACGAGGTGTCCTGGCGGAACGGCACGGTCTGGTAGAGCGAGGCGGCGCCGGGCTCGGGGCGCGGGGTGCGCTCGGTGGGGGTCAGCTCGCGGACCCGCTCGACGACCTGGCGCAGATGCTCGGGCGTGGTGCCGCAGCAGCCGCCGACCAGGGAGAGCCCGTATTCGCGGACGAAGGTCTCCTGGGCGTCGGCCAGCTCGCCGGGGGTGAGGGGGTAGTGGGCGCCGTCCTTGCCCAGCACCGGGAGGCCGGCGTTGGGCATGCAGGACAGCGGGATCCGGGAGTGGCGGGCGAGATGGCGCAGGTGCTCGCTCATCTCGGCGGGGCCGGTGGCGCAGTTGAGGCCGATCATGTCGATGCCGAGCGGCTCGAGGGCGGTGAGCGCCGCGCCGATCTCGGAGCCGAGCAGCATGGTGCCGGTGGTCTCGACGGTGACCGAGCAGATCACCGGGAGGTTGGCGCCGGTGGCGTCGAGGGCGCGGCGGGCGCCGATGATCGAGGCCTTGGTCTGCAGCAGGTCCTGGGTGGTCTCCACCAGGAGGGCGTCCGCGCCGCCGGCGATCATGCCTTCGGCGTTGGCCTGGTAGGCGTCGCGGAGGGTGGTGTACGGGGCGTGGCCGAGGGTGGGCAGCTTGGTGCCGGGGCCCATGGAGCCCAGCACCCAGCGCTGGCGTCCGTCGGCGCCGAACTCGTCGGCGACCTCACGGGCGATCCGGGCGCCGGCCTCGGAGAGCTCGTGGACGCGGTGGGGGATGTCGTACTCACCGAGCGCCGCGTGGTTGGCGCCGAAGGTGTTGGTCTCGACGCAGTCCACGCCGACGGCGTAGTACGCCTCGTGGACCGAGCGGACGATGTCCGGGCGGGTGATGTTGAGGATCTCGTTGCAGCCCTCGAGCTGCTGGAAGTCGTCGAGACTGGGCTCCTGCGCCTGGAGCATCGTCCCCATCGCGCCGTCGGCGACCACCACGCGGGTGGCCAGCGCTTCGCGGAGCGCGTCGGCTCGGGCGGCGGATGTGGGCGATGGCGTATGAGAGGCCATGGATGTGCTCCCTGGAGTGCGACGGCTGTCGGCTTTGCGCCCTCCCCTGGGGACGGCGCACCACGCCAGGGTAGCTGCCAGTGGTCATTTCACGATGGTCGTTCCATCAGCCGGGATGGGCACGGCCGATCGGCCCCGGCGAATCCGCTGATCGCCGACACACAGCCGCCAGGTACCACCCAGTCGGCATGGACCGATAGTGTTCAGCATTGTCGAACCGCAGTCAGGAGGTTGGCGATGGCCCGGAACATCCAGTCGTTGGAGCGCGCCGCCGCGATGCTACGCCTGCTCGCCGGTGGTGAGCGACGTCTGGGACTGTCCGACATCGCCTCCACCCTGGGGCTGGCCAAGGGCACCGCGCACGGCATATTGCGCACCCTCCAGCAGGAGGGCTTCGTGGAGCAGGACGAGGCGTCCGGCCGCTACCAGCTCGGCGCGGAGCTGCTGCGCCTGGGCAACAGCTATCTGGACGTGCACGAGCTGCGCTCCCGCGCCCTGGTGTGGACCGACGACCTGGCCCGTTCCAGCGGCGAGAGCGTGTACCTGGGCGTGCTGCACCAGCAGGGCGTGCTGATCGTCCACCATGTCTTCCGGCCGGACGACAGCCGCCAGGTGCTGGAGGTCGGCGCGATGCACCCGCTGCACTCCACGGCCCTGGGCAAGGTGCTCTCCGCCTACGACCCGGTCGCGCACAGCGAGGTGACCGAGGTCGACCGTAAGGCGTTCACGCCCCGCACGGTGACCGGGGAGCGCGAGTTCGAGGGCGTGCTGGACCTGACCCGGGCGCGCGGCTGGGGTTGCGACGTGGAGGAGACCTGGGAGGGCGTGGCGTCCGTCGCGGCCCCCATCCACGACCGGCGCCGGCTGCCCGTGGGCGCGGTGGGGATAACGGGCGCGGTCGAGCGGGTGTGCGAGGACGGGGAGCTGCGCTCGGAGCTCGTGGCCGCCGTACGGGACTGCGCGCGCGCCGTCTCCCGGGACCTGGGTGCCCTGCGTTTCTGAATCGTGGCAACGCGTGCGGATCTGCCCCCATGTCCCCGCATGACCTGCTTCATCACGGTTTCACATACGTACGATTTTTCCTTCACACGACCCTTGACGGGGTCTTCGGCGTGAAGAAAACTGCCGTTCATCGGTCGGCATTGTCGAACACCTGACGACAATATTCGCTATGGTGGACTCGCCGCGGGCCGACCAACGCCCTCCCACGAGGGCGCGGACCACCGGAGAGACCCGGGGGTTCGCCTTCCCCTGGACGAAGGACAAAGGAGTCGCGGGTGTCCAGCTCCGACATCTTCATCGGCGAGACCATCGGTACCGCCGTTCTCATTCTGCTCGGCTGCGGTGTCGTCGCCGGCGTTGTCTTGAAGCAATCCAAGGCGTTCGAGGCCGGGTGGGTCGCCATCACCCTCGGGTGGGGCTTCGCCGTGCTCACCGGCGCCTATATCTCCGCACCGCTCTCGGGGGCACATCTCAACCCGGCGGTGACGATCGGCCTCGCCATCGAGGGCGGCGTCGAGTGGAGCAAGGTGCCCATCTACTTCCTCGGGCAGATGCTCGGCGCGGTGATCGGCGCCTCGCTGGTGTGGCTCGCCTACCTCGGCCACTTCCACGCCCATCTCACCGACCGCGAGATCGTCGGCGGCCCGGGCGCCCAGGACACGGCGGCGGCGGACCGGCAGCAGCAGGCCACCGGCGCCGGCCCGGTGCTGGGCGTCTTCTCCACCGGCCCGGAGATCCGGAACGTCGGTCAGAACCTCGCCACCGAGATCATCGCCACGGCCGTGCTGGTGCTCGCCATCCTCACCCAGGGGCTCAACGGCGACGGCAAGGGCCTCGGAGTCATCGGCGTCATGATCACCGCCTTCGTGGTGGTCGGCATCGGCCTCTCGCTCGGCGGCCCGACCGGTTACGCCATCAACCCGGCGCGTGACCTCGGCCCCCGGATCGCCCACGCCCTCCTGCCGCTGCCCAACAAGGGCGGCTCGGACTGGGGCTATGCCTGGATCCCCGTAGTCGGCCCGCTCATCGGCGGCGCCATCGCCGGCGGGATCTACGAGATCGCCTTCGCCTAGTCCACCCCACCACTCGCAGGAGAGCAGCAGATCATGACCGACACCCACACCACCAGCGCCTCGTCCCACGGCCAGGGACCGTTCATCGCGGCCATCGACCAGGGCACCACCTCCAGCCGCTGCATCGTCTTCGACCGCGACGGCCGCATCGTCTCGGTCGACCAGAAGGAGCACGAGCAGATCTTCCCCAAGCCCGGCTGGGTGGAGCACAACGCCACCGAGATCTGGGAGAACGTCAAGGAGGTGGTCGCCGGCGCCATCGCCAAGGCCGAGATCACCGCCGTCGACGTCAAGGCGATCGGCATCACCAATCAGCGCGAGACCACCCTGCTGTGGGACCGGAAGACCGGTGAGCCGGTGCACAACGCCATCGTCTGGCAGGACACCCGCACCGACGCCCTCTGTCGCGAGCTCGGGCGCAACGTCGGCCAGGACCGCTTCCGCCGCGAGACCGGCCTCCCGCTGGCCTCCTACTTCGCCGGTCCCAAGATCCGCTGGCTGCTCGACAACGTCGAGGGGCTGCGCGAGCGGGCCGAGGCGGGCGACATCCTCTTCGGCACCATGGACTCCTGGGTCATCTGGAACCTGACCGGCGGGGTCAACGGCGGCGTGCACGTCACCGACGTCACCAACGCCTCCCGCACCCTCCTGATGAACCTGCACACCCTGGACTGGGACGAGAAGATCCTGACCTCGATGGACATCCCGGCCGCCGTGCTGCCGCGGATACGCTCCTCCGCCGAGATCTACGGGCACACGGCCGAGGGCGTCCTGGCGGGCGTGCCGGTGGCCTCCGCGCTCGGCGACCAGCAGGCGGCCCTGTTCGGCCAGACCTGCTACTCCGAGGGCGAGGCCAAGTCCACCTACGGCACCGGCACCTTCCTGCTGATGAACACCGGCGAGAAGCCGGTCAACTCCTACAACGGGCTGCTGACCACCGTCGGCTACCGGATCGGCGACGAGAAGCCGGTCTACGCCCTGGAGGGCTCGATCGCGGTCACCGGTTCGCTGGTGCAGTGGATGCGGGACCAGATGGGCCTGATCAACAGCGCCGCCGAGATCGAGACCCTCGCGAGCTCGGTCGAGGACAACGGCGGCGCGTACTTCGTGCCCGCCTTCTCGGGCCTGTTCGCCCCGTACTGGCGGTCCGACGCGCGCGGTGTGATCGCGGGCCTGACCCGCTACGTCACCAAGGCGCACATCGCCCGCGCCGTGCTCGAGGCCACCGCCTGGCAGACCCGCGAGATCGTCGACGCGATGACCAAGGACTCCGGGGTCGAGCTCACCTCGCTCAAGGTCGACGGCGGTATGACCTCCAACAACCTCCTGATGCAGACCCTCTCGGACGCCCTGGACGCACCCGTGGTGCGCCCGATGGTCGCCGAGACCACCTGCCTCGGCGCCGCCTACGCCGCCGGTCTCGCCGTCGGCTTCTGGCCGGACACCGACGCCCTGCGCGCGAACTGGCGTCGGGCGGCCGAATGGACCCCCCGAATGGACGCGGACGTCCGCGACCGCGAGTACAAGAGCTGGCTCAAGGCCGTGCAGCGGACCATGGGCTGGATCGAAGACGAGGAGTAATCAATGACCACCCTGCAGAGCGTTCCGTCCTCCCTCGGAACGCACCCGGCTGCCGGTTCGAACCCGAGCCGAGCCGAAACCCGGGAACAGCTCTCCAAGGCGACGTACGACCTCCTGGTGATCGGCGGCGGCATCCTGGGCATCACCACTGCCTGGCACGCCGCGCAGTCCGGGCTGCGGGTGGCGATGGTGGACGCCGGTGACTTCGCCGGCGCCACCTCCTCGGCCTCCTCCAAGCTGCTCCACGGCGGCCTGCGCTACCTCCAGACGGGCGCGGTCAAGCTGGTCGCCGAGAACCACTTCGAGCGGCGCGCGGTCTCCCGTACCGTCGCCCCGCACCTGTCCAACCCCCTCACCTTCTACCTGCCGGTCTACAAGGGCGGTCCGCACGGCGCGGCCAAGCTGGGCGCGGGCGTCTTCGCCTACTCGGCGCTCTCCGCCTTCCGTGACGGCGTGGGCCATGTGATCGGCGCCGAGCGGGCCGCGCGCGACGTCCCCGAGCTGCGCACCGAGGGCCTCAAGGCGGTCGCGGTCTACGGCGACGGCCAGATGAACGACAGCCGCATGGCCCTGATGACGGTCCGGGCGGCCGCGGAGGCGGGCGCCACCGTCCTCAACCACGCCGAGGTCATCGGCCTGCGCAAGAACGACGGCCGGGTCGCAGGCGCCGAGCTCAAGGACCGCACCGACGGCACCGAGTTCGGGGTCAGCGCCCGTCTGGTGCTCAACGCCACCGGCCCCTGGGTGGACCATCTGCGCCGGATGGAGGACCCGAACGCGGCGCCGTCGATCCGGCTGTCCAAGGGCGCGCACCTGGTCCTCAAGCGCACCTCCCCCTGGCGGGCGGCGCTGGCCACCCCGATCGACAAGTACCGCATCACCTTCGCCCTCCCCTGGGAGGACATGCTGCTGCTGGGCACCACGGACGAGGAGTTCGAGGGCGACCCGGCCGATGTCGCGGTCAACGAGGCGGACATCTCCCAGATCCTGGACGAGGCCGCCTTCTCCATCCGCGACCAGCAGCTCTCCCGCGACCTGATCACCTACTCTTTCGCGGGGCTGCGGGTGCTGCCCGGCGGCCCGGGCGACACCGCCAAGGCCAAGCGGGAGACCGTGGTCACCGAGGGCAAGGGCGGGATGCTCTCCATAGCCGGCGGCAAGTGGACCACCTTCCGCCACATCGGCCGCACCGTGATGCGGAAGCTGGCCGAGCTGCCGGGCCGTCCGCTCGCCGACGACATGGAGCCGGTCAAGCTGCTGCCCCGGCACATGCCGCTGCCGGGCCTGGCCAATCCGCACGCCGTCGAGCACCGGCTGCTGGTGGACGGCGGCACCCCCGGCCCGCGTATGGCCGCCGACACCGCCCGCCATCTGGCGACCCACTACGGCTCGCTCTCCTTCGACATCGCCCGGCTGGCCGGCGGCGACCCGGCGCTCGCGGAGCGGATCCACCCGGACGCCCCGGAGATCTGGGCACAGGTCGTCTACGCCCGGGACTACGAGTGGGCGCGCACGGCGGACGACGTCCTGCGCCGCCGCACCACCCTGACCATCCGCGGCCTGGACTCCGAGGACATCCGGAGCCGGGTCGAGGATCTGCTGGCCAAGCGACCCTGACCCCCGCGGGGCCGCCTTCCCAGGTCCGGGCGGCCGGGTGAGAGGAAACGTCTTCTCACCCGGCCGCCCGGACTGCTTATTGCCCCCAAACCGCCTTCGGTGCGCGGCAGCGGCCTTCTCGAGATCCTACGAACTCGCCTCGCATGGAGGGCAGTTGGCGGCCGATCCATCGCGAGCCGCGGACTTACTCGCGCGTTAAAAATCAGCTGAATCGCTCTTGCCTTCTTCAGCGGTGCGCGCATCAATGACATCGCCCGTGGATGACGGGCGGGAACCCCCCACACATCAGCCGCACTTCCCCCACTCCGGAAGGCAATCCCATGAGACGGATCAAGCTCGGGATCAGCACGGCAATGGGAACAGCAGCACTGGCCGCCGGCGCGCTGGCGCTGGCACCGACCGCGACCGCGGTCACCCCCACGACCGCCACCCTGACGGCCGACTGCGGGACGTACGGGTCGGGCCTGGCCAGCCTGACCGCCACGCAGAGCGGGACCTCCGCGACCATCACCCTGTCCTCGGGGGCGATCAAGGCCCCGATCGACGTTCCGGCGGGCTCGGTGAGCTCGACGCTGACGCTCTCGAATAGCGGCGGCGGAACCAAGACCTTCACCGGGAACTCCAACCCGGCGATCCCGACCGGCTCCGATGTGACCACCGGCCCGCTCAAGGGCACGGTGGCCGCGGGCGACGTCCTGGAGGCCAAGTCGCTCAAGCTGGTCATCTTCGGTCTGATCACGGTGAACTGCACCGCCACCTCGCCCCAGTCCCCGGGGCCGTTCACCTTCTGAGCCATCCGATGAACCGGCTCTGAGCCCCCCTTCGGGCCCTCCCGGCAGAAGGTCACACTGGACCGGCGGCGTCCCCGGCAGACGCCGCCGGTTCAAGCACGTCATAATGGACCTGATACATCGGATGTTTGGCCCGGGGAGGTCCACATGGCGGTCACCGACGAGGCGATCGAAAAAATCAAGGGCATGATCGTCTCGGGCGCGCTGCGCCCTGGTGACCGGCTCCCCAAGGAGAGTGAGCTGGCCGCCGATCTGGGGCTGTCGCGCAACTCGCTGCGGGAGGCCGTCCGGGCGCTGTCGCTGATCCGGATCCTCGACGTACGGCAGGGCGACGGCACCTATGTGACCAGCCTCGACCCCCAGCTGCTGCTGGAGGCGCTGAGCTTCGTCGTGGACTTCCACCGCGATGACACGGTGCTGGAGTTCCTGGCGGTGCGGCGGATCCTGGAGCCCGCGGCCACGGCGCTGGCCTCCACCCGGATCAGCGACGCCGAGCTGGACCGGCTCCAGGAGCAGCTGGACGCGCTCGGGCAGGAGCCGTCGGTGGAGGAGCTGGTCGCCTGCGATCTGGAGTTCCACCGCGGCATCGTCCAGTCCTCCGGCAATTCGGTGCTCTGCTCGCTGCTCGACGGGCTCTCCGGGCCCACCACCCGGGCCCGGGTGTGGCGCGGGCTGACGCAGGAGGACGCGGTCAGCCGCACCCTCCATGAGCACCGGGCGATCCTGGCCGCCCTGCGGGACCGCGACGCGGAGGCGGCGCGGTCCTGGGCGACGGTGCACATCGCGAGCGTGGAGCAGTGGCTGCGCTCCACGCTGTGAGACCACCGGGGCTCCGCCCCGGCCCCCGGCCCCGGGTGGAGCCCTGCCTCGCGGCGGAGCCGTGCATCGGGTACGGCGGGGGGTGGGGTGGGGACCTTCCGCTGAGCGGTCCGCAGGCAGTGCCCCGACCTGCCGTCGATCGTCTGCGACGCCGTCGTGGCCGGTCCCACGCGGCGGAGCCGCATATCGACACAGCCGCGGCGGAGCCGCATATCGACACAACCCCGCGCCCCTTCGGGGCTCGTCCGAACCGCGGCCGACCTCCGCCGATCCGCTTAGGTTCCCAGACCGTACGCGCGGGCCGCGTTGCCGCCGAAGACGGCGGCGCGCTCGTCCTCGCCGAGCCGGAGGGTGGCCCGGTCCGCGAGGGCCACCACCTCGTCGTAGGTCGCGGCAAGGACGCACACCGGCCAGTCGGAGCCGAACAGCACCCGGCCGGGCCCGAAGGCGTCCAGCACATGCCAGGCGTACGGGAGCACCTGCTCGGGCTTCCAGCCGTCCCAGTCGGCCTCGGTGACCAGACCGGACAGCTTGCAGTCGACGTTCGGCAGGGCCGCGAGCGCGGCCAGCTGCCACGCCCAGGGGTCGCGCTCACCGCTCGCCACGGGCGGTTTGGCGGCGTGGTCGAGGACGAAGCGCAGCTGCGGCAGCTCGCGGACGGCGTCCAGGGCCGCGGGCAGTTCCCGCGGGGTGACCAGCAGGTCGTAGACCAACCCCGCGTCGGCCACGGCGGCCAGCCCCCGGCGGGCGTCCTCGCGGTCCAGCCACCGCGGATCCGGCTCGTCCTGCACCTGGTGGCGCAGGCCCACCAGCCGGTCGCCGCCGGGCCCGGCGGCCAGCTCAGCGAGCACCTCGCCCACCCCGGGGTCGGTGAGGTCCGCCCAGCCGACGACGCCCGCGATCCGGTCCGACCCGTCGGCCAGGGCCAGGAGTTCCCGGGTCTCCTCGACGGACGAGCTGGACTGGACGACGACGGTGGCGTCGATCCCATGGGCGTCCAGATGCGGGGCGAGATCGTCCGGGGTGAAGGTGCGGCGGATGGGCTCGGCCCATGCGCCGTCCATCCACGGCTGCTCACGGCGGGTCAGGTCCCACAGGTGGTGATGGGCGTCGATACGGCGCGGCAAGGGCACTCGGGCACTCCTCGGGGTTCAGACCGGCAGCGGGATGTCGTCGTCGAGCAGACCGCGCCGGACCAGGGCCTGCCACAGCTCGCCGGGGATGTCGTGGGCGAACAGCTCGGCATTGTCCCGGACTTCGGCCGGGGAGGCGCAGCCGACCACCGCCGCGGCCACCGCGGGGTGGCCGAAGGGGAAGCGCAGCGCGGCGGCCCGCAGCGGCACCTGGAACTCGGCGCACACCTCGGCCAGCCGCCGGGCCCGGGCGAGGAGTTCGGGCGGCGCCTGCTGGTAGTCGTAGCGGGCCCCGGGGGCGGGGTCGGCGAGCAGCCCGGAGTTGTAGACCCCGCCGGCCACCACGGAGGTGCCGCGCCGCTCGCACACCGGCAGCAGATCGTCGAAGGCGGTGCGCTCCAGCAGCGTCCAGCGCCCGGCGCACAGCACGACGTCCACATCGAAGTCGGCGACGAACCGGGCGAGGAGGTCGCTGTGGTTCATGCCGAAACCGATGGCCCGGACGAGCTTCTCCTGCTTCAGCTCGGCCAGCGCCGCGAAAGCCGTCTCATAGACCTCATGGACGTGGTCCTCCGGATCGTGGAGGTAGACGATGTCCACGGCGTCGACCCCGAGCCGCTCCAGGGAGGACTCGAGGCTCGCGCGGATGCCGTCCCGGGTGAAGTCCCACATCCGGACCCGGTCGGGGGTGTCGGCGAACCCGTCCGCCTGGACGGGCTCCCCGGGGGCGCGCGGCCGCAGCCGCCGCCCCACCTTGGTGGAGAGCGTGTACCCGGCGCGGTCGCGCCCTGCCAGCACCCGCCCCAGCCGCTCCTCGGACAGCCCGACGCCGTAGTGCGGCGCGGTGTCCATATAGGTGAGGCCGGTGTCGAACGCCGCCCTTACGGTGTCCAGCGCGCGCTCCTCCGGCACCGCCTCGTAGAGATTGGCCAGCGGCGCGCAGCCCAGGCCCAGGGGTGGTACGCGCACCCCCGAGCGCCCCAGTTCGCGCGGGCCGCTCGGTGCCCGTCCGCCGTCGACCGCCATGGCTTCCTCCCGGCCCTCAGTCCTGCTTCTCGCCGCTGGCGTAGCGGGAGATGATCAGCGCGACGATGATGATCGAGCCGTTGATGAACTGGTTCCACAGGGGCGGCACCCCGCCGAGGGTCATCACATTGACGACCAGCTGCAGCGTCAGCACACCGGTGAGTGCGCCGAAGAGGGTGCCGCGGCCGCCCTTGAGGCTGATCCCGCCGATGACCGCGGCGGCGAACACCTGGAAGATCCAGCCGTTGCCCTGGGTCGCGGCGACCGAGCCGTAGTGGCCCGTGTAGAGGATGCCCGCGAAGGCGGCCAGCAGTCCGCCGACGCTCAGCACGATCCAGGTGATCCGGTCCACCCGGATGCCCGCGGCGCGCGCGGCCTCGGGGTTGCCGCCGATCGCGTACAGCGCGCGTCCGTGCCGCAGATAGCCCAGGGCCAGGCCGCCGAGGGCGTACAGCCCCAGGCAGATCCACACGGCGGCGGGCACGCCCAGCCACTCGGCCTTGCCCAGGTAGCGGAAGGACTCGGGGACGTTGACGATCGACTGGCCCTCGGCGATGCCTACCTGGAGTCCGCGCAGCATGGTGAGCATGCCCAGGGTCGCGATGAAGCCGTTGACGCGCAGCTTGAGCATCAGGAAGCCGTTGGCCGCGCCGATCAGCGCCCCGACCGCCAGGCACAGCGGTATCGCGGTCCACACCGGCAGCAGCCCCAGGCCCTCGAACCGCGCCCCGTGCTCGGGCAGCACGAACCACAGGGCGATCACCGGCGCCACGGCGATGGTCGACTCCAGGGACAGGTCCATCCGCCCGCTGATCAGGATCAGCGCCTCGCCCAGCACCAGCAGCCCCAGCTCGGTGGACTGCTGGACGACACCGATCAGGTTGTCCTCGGTGAGGAAGGCGGGCGAGACGATGAAGCCGATCACCCCGAGAACGAAGATCACGGGGACCAGCGACAGATCGCGCCAGCGCGCGATGTCGATCCGCGGCCGGCCCCCCGCCGGGTCGTCAGCCACCGCCTCGGCGGTCCGCTGCCGTGCGGTATCGGTCATGTCTGCCTTCCTTCTGTGCGGTCTTCGGTGTCCCCCGCCGTGCCGTTGGCGCCCGGCTCCGTGATGCCCTCCATGGCGGCCACGAGCTGCCGGTCGCTCCAGCCGCTGCCGAACTCGGCGACCACCCGACCGTGGAAGAACGCCAGGATCCGGTCGCAGACGCGCAGATCGTCCAGTTCATCGGAGACGATGACCGCGCCGCTCCCCGCCGCCGCCACGTCCCGTACGACGCCGAGCAGCGCGTCCTTGGACTTCACGTCCACCCCGGCGGTCGGGCGGATCGCGACCAGGACGCTGGGCTCACGGGCCAGCGCCCGCGCGATGACGACCTTCTGCTGATTTCCGCCGGACAAACCCGAAACCGGCTGCGAAGGGCCGGAGGTCTTGATGTCCAGGGAGGTGATCATCCGCTGGGCGAAGGCGCGGGTCCGGGAGGGCAGCACCGTGCCGTAGGGCCCGAGCTGGTCGGTGACGGTCAGGGTGGCGTTCTCGGCGACGCTGCGGCCCAGGACCAGGCCCTGGTCGTGCCGGTCCTCCGGGACGTAGCCGATGCCCGCGTCGATGGCGTGCGGCACGCTGCCGGGGCGCACCGGCCGGCCGCGCACCGACAGCCGCCCGCCGGCCGGTTTGCGCAGCCCCACCAGGGTCTCGCCGACCGCCGTGTTGCCGCTGGCCGTGGCCCCGGCCAGGCCCAGCACCTCGCCGGGGCGCACCACCAGGTCCAGCGGGTCGAACTCGCCCTCCAGGGCGAGCCCTTCGGTGCGCAGCACCGGCTCCCCGTCCGGGTCGGCCTCCTTACGGGCGACGGGAGCGCGGACGACGGCCCGGGAGTCGCCCCCGGGCGCCACGCCGTCGTCCCCGGTCATCGCCGCCACCAGCTCCTCCTTGGGGAGGCCGGCGACCGGGGCGGTCAGCACATGGCGGGCGTCGCGGAAGACGGTGACGGTGTCGCAGAGTTCGTAGACCTCCTGCAGATGGTGCGAGATGAACAGGAAGGCGACCCCCTGCCGGCGCAGCTCCAGCAGCTTGGCGAAGAGCCGGTCGATCCCGCCCGCGTCGAGCTGGGCGGTGGGCTCGTCGAGGATGATCAGCCGGGCGCCGAAGGAGAGCGCCCGGGCGATCTCCACGAACTGCCGCTGCTCGACGCTGAGGTCCTTCGCCCGCGCCTGCGGATCAACCTCCACGCCGTATTCGGCCAGCAGCGCGCGGGCGTCCTCGCGCAGGGCACGCCAGCGGATGCGCCCCGCGCCCGGGAAGCGGTTGAGATAGAGATTCTCGGCGACCGTCAGGTCCGGGACCACCATCGACTTCTGGTAGACGCAGGCCACCTTGCGCTGCCAGGCGGCGGTGTCGCCGTAGCCGGGGGCGGACTCGCCCGCGAAGGTCACCTCGCCCTCGTCCGGGCGCTCCATCCCGGTCAGGACGGACACCAGCGTGGACTTGCCCGCCCCGTTGCGCCCGACGAGCGCATGGGCCTCCCCGGGCCGTACCGCCAGCCGGGCGTGGTC
Organism: Streptomyces sp. MK37H; assembly: GCF_018035285.1. NCBI lineage: Bacteria > Bacillati > Actinomycetota > Actinomycetes > Kitasatosporales > Streptomycetaceae > Streptomyces > Streptomyces sp. MK37H. Next base: position 32,151 of record NZ_JAAAYH010000025.1, read on the forward strand.
CAGGGCGACGGTGGGCCCGAACCGTTTGACGATGCCCTGGGCCCGTACGACGGTGGGCTGTTCGGCCTCGGCCATGGTCACTTCTTCTCGAGCTGGTTGGCCCACAGCTTCTTGTCGTCGACGTTCTCCTTGGTGACCAGCGGCGCCGGGAGCTGGTCCTCCAGGCCGTTCTCGATCTTGACGATCTTGGAGTCGTGGTCGGTCGGGCCGGGTTTGAACGTCTTGCCGTCCAGAGCGGCCTTCGCGTAGTTCAGGGCCCACTGGGCGTAGAGGTCGGCGGGCTGGGAGAGGGTGGCGTCGATCTTCCCGGAGCGGATCGCGTCCAGCTCCTCGGGTATCCCGTCGTTGGAGATAATCGTGATGTGCTTGGCCGAACCGGCGGGCTTCAGCAGCCGCTTCTGCTCCAGCAGCGCGAGCGTGGGCTGCAGAAAGGCGCCGCCCGCCTGCATGTAGATGCCGTTCACGTCCTTGTGCTGGGCCAGCAGGCTCTGCAGCTTGGCGGAGGCCACATCGCCCTTCCAGTCGGTGGGCAGCTCATGCACCTTGATGCCGGGGTACTTCTTCTTCATGCACGAGGCGAACGCCTGCGAGCGGTCCCGGCCGTTGATGGAGCTGAGGTCGCCCTGGAGCTCGGCGATCCGGCCCTTGCCGCCCAGCTTCTCGCCGAGGTACTCGCACGCCTTGGTGCCGTACGCCCGGTTGTCGGCGCGCACCACCATGTAGACCTTGCCGGAGTCGGGCCGGGTGTCCACGCTGACGACGGGGATCTTCTTCTCCTCCAGCTGCTCCAGGGTGGAGGAGATGGCCCCGGTGTCCTGGGGCGCCATGATGACCGCCTTGGCGCCCTGGTCGGTGAAGGCCTGGACGTTGGCGACCAGCTTGCCGATGTCGTTCTGCGAGTTGGACAGCGGGAGCGCGGAGACCGTGCCCTTGTCGATGCCCTTCTCCAGATACTGCTGGTAGGAGTTCCAGAAGTCGGTGTCCGTCCGCGGCATGTCGATGCCGACCTTGCCGCCGCCGGCGCCATTGCTCTCTCGGTTGCAGCCGGTGAGCGCTGCGACGGCCAGCAGCACGGCGCAGGCGGCGGTGCCGGTGGTGCGGAGTCTCGTCATCGAGTCCCGTCCTTGGTCGTTCCTTGGTCGTTCCTGGGTCGAGTCGTGCGGGTGGTGCCGGCCTCGGGCGGAGGCGGTTGTGCGGTTGTGCGGTTGTGCGGTTGTCCCGAGCGGTCGGGCTGCCGTCCCGAGCGGTCGGGCGGTTGTCTCAGGAGGAGGCGGGGCGCAGCCGCAGCCCCTGCATCCCTCCGTCGACGGCCAGCGCGGTGCCGGTGACGGCCGCGGCGGCGGGGCTGGCGAGGTACGCGACGGCGGCGGCCACCTCGTCGGCGGAGACCAGCCGTCCGGTGGGCTGACGCGCCTCCAGGGCGGCGCGCTCGGCCGCCGGGTCGGGGGCCTGGCCGAGCAGCCGGCCGACCCACGGGGTGTCCACGGTGCCGGGGTTGACGCAGTTGACGCGCACCCCTTCGCGGATGTGGTCCGCCGCCATGGCGAGGGTCAGCGACAGCACCGCGCCCTTGCTGGCGCTGTAGGCGGCGCGCTGCGGCAGTCCGGCGGTTGCGGCGATCGAGCAGGTGTGGGTGATGGAGACGGCGCCGGGCCTGTCGGCCGCGGCGGCGCGCAAATGGGGCAGCGCGGCCCGCGCGGTGCGGACCAGGCCCAGCACATTGATGTCCAGCAGCCGGTGCCACTCCTCGTCGGAGTTGTCCTCGACGCTGCCGATCGCGCCGATGCCCGCGTTGCCGACGACGGTGTGCAGGGCGCCGAACTCGGCCACGGCGGCGTCCACCGCGGTCCTGACCCCCTCGTCGGAGGTGACATCGGCCTTGAGCGGCAGCGTGCCGTCCGGGGCGCCCGACGGATCTCGGTCGAGCACGGCGACCCGCGCTCCCCGGTCGCGCAGCGTGGCGGCGACGGCGGCGCCGATGCCGGAGGCGCCGCCCGTGACGAGCGCGGCCAGCCCTTCGAAGTCGCCGGTGGTCACTGGTGGTCCTCCTGAGGCTGTGCGGGTGCGGACGGTGCCGGTACGGGCTGAGCCGATACGGGCCGTGCGAGACGGGTCCGCCATTCGGGCCCGTCCGGATAGCGGTAGGCGGCGATCGACTCTGGGTACATACGGGCGGAGAAGCCCGGCGCGGTCGGAGCCCGGTAGCGGCCCGACTCGACGACCGCGGGATCGGCGAAGTGCTCGTGGAGGTGGTCGACATACTCGATGACCCGGTCCTCCCAGCTGCCCGAGACGGCCACAAAGTCGAACATGGCGAGGTGCTGGACGAGTTCGCACAGCCCGACGCCGCCCGCGTGCGGGCACACCGGAAGTCCGTACTTGGCGGCGAGCAGCAGGATCGTGAGGTTCTCGTTGACCCCGGCGACCCGTGCCGCGTCGATCTGGACGAAGTCCACCGCCTCGGCCTGGAGCAGCTGCTTGAAGACCACGCGGTTGGCGACATGCTCACCGGTGGCCACCTTGACCGGCTGTCCGGCACGGATGGCGGCGTGGGCGAGGACGTCGTCCGGGCTGGTGGGCTCCTCGATCCAGTGCGGGTCGTACGGCGCGAGGGCGCTCATCCAGCGCACCGCCTCCGCCACGTCCCAGCGCTGGTTGGCGTCCACGGCGATGCGCACGTCCGGGCCGACCGCCTCGCGTGCGAGCCGCATCCGTCTGAGGTCCTCGTCCAGATCGGACCCGACCTTGAGCTTGATCTGGCCGAAGCCGTCGGCGACGGCCTCCTGCGCCAGCTTGATCATTTTCTCGTCGGAGTAGCCGAGCCAGCCGGGCGAGGTGGTGTAGGCGGGGTAGCCCCGCTCGCGCAGCCGCGCGGCGCGCTCGGCGCGGCCGGGCTCGGCGGCGCGCAGGATGGCGAGCGCCTCCTCCGGGGTGAGCGCGTCGCTGAGGTAGCGGAAGTCGACCAGCTCGACCAGCTCCTCGGGCGACATCTCGGCGAGGAACTGCCACAGGGGCTTTCCGGCCTGCCGGGCGGCGAGGTCCCAGGCGGCGTTGACCACCGCGCCCGCGGCCATGTGCATGACGCCCTTTTCGGGCCCGAGCCAGCGCAGCTGCGAGTCATGGGTCAGCTCACGGTGCAGGGCGGCGAGATCGGCGGCCGTAAGCGGCGCGGGGCGGCCCACCACATGGGGGCGCAGGGAGCGGATGGCGGCCGCGGTGACATCGTTGCCGCGGCCGATGGTGAAGACGAAGCCGTGTCCCTCGGAGGCCGCCGTCCCCTCCCCCGCGTCCGTGCGCAGCACGACGTAGGCGGCGGAGTAGTCGGGGTCCGGATTCATGGCGTCCGAGCCGTCGAGCTGCTCCGAGGTGGGAAACCGGATGTCATGGACCTCGAGCTCGGTGACGGATGGACGCTGACTCAATGGGGGCTCCCTGAAACGATGCGCGAGAGAGGACATCGGACCTTTCGCGGTGATCCGATGTATAGCGCTGCCCTAAGGGTTCCGTCCAGAGGTGCGTCCGAACTTTCGAAGGACAGATCGGATGAATCTCTTAGTACCCCTGGACAGGGGCTGCGGCCGGATCCCCGGAAAGCCGTAGGCTTGGGTGGCACGCAATGGGAAACTGCAGCTGGAGGCGGCACCATCCGTCCGCCCCGGTCGGAAGGAGGCGCTGGGTGATCGAGCTTGAGGGGGTTCCCGAGCTGATCGACCCGGTCATGATCTGTGCCTTCGAGGGCTGGAACGACGCCGGAGACGCCGCCTCGACCGCGGTCGGGCACCTGGACCGGGAGTGGAAGGGCGAGGTCTTCGCCTCGCTCGACGCGGAGGACTACTACGACTTCCAGGTGAACCGGCCCACCGTGGCCCTGGAGAGCGGCGTGCGCAAGATCACTTGGCCGACGACCCGCCTCTCGGTGGTCCGGGCGGACACCGGGGAGAAGTCCCGGGACCTGGTGCTGGTGCGCGGTATCGAGCCGAGCATGCGCTGGCGGTCGTTCTGCAACGAGATCCTCGGCTACGCCCATGAGTTGGGCGTGGAGATGGTCGTCATCCTCGGCGCGCTGCTCGGCGACACCCCGCACACCCGGCCGGTGCCGGTCAGCGGGGTCACCTCCGACCCGGACCTGGCCCGCAGCCTCGATCTGGAGGAGACCCGCTACGAGGGCCCGACCGGGATCGTCGGCGTCCTCCAGGAGGCGTGCACCCACGCCGGCGTCCCGGCGGTGAGCCTGTGGGCGGCCGTGCCGCACTACGTCTCGCAGCCGCCGAACCCGAAGGCCACCCTGGCGCTGCTGAACCGCCTCGAGGACCTCATCGCGGTGCGCATCCCCCTCGGCGAGCTGACCGAGGACTCGCGGGCCTGGCAGCTGGGCGTGGATCAGCTGGCCGCCGAGGACAGCGAGGTCGCCGAGTACGTCCAGTCGCTGGAGGAGGCGCGGGACACCGCCGAGCTGCCCGAGGCGTCCGGCGAGGCCATCGCCCGCGAGTTCGAGCGCTATCTGCGGCGGCGCGACGGCCAGCCCGGCCCCGCCGGCGGCCACGCGACCGAGAGCGGGGGTCTGGAGGGCGGCACGGGAGGCCCGGGCGCCCCCTATCTGCGCGACCCCTCCACCGGCCATGGGCGGCCGCGCAAGCCGTCCCCCAAGGACGAGATGGCCAAGGACGACGACGCCGAGGACACCGGCGGCGCCGAGGACCAGGCCAAGGACGTGGACGAGGCAAGGGACGTGGGCGACGCCAAGGACGCCGACAGCGCCAAGGAAGCGGACGACGGCCGGGGCACCGAGGGCCAGGACGCCTACCGCCGCGACGAGGGCGGCACGGACCGGGGTGGCAACGGGGACGAGGGATCCGGCTCCGACCGGTAACCACGACCGCCGCACACGGCATACGACCTCGGCACGCACGCCACACCACGCACGCCGCGCACGAGACAGCGAGAAGCCCGCGCCGGGAGGACCCCGGCGCGGGCTCATGCGTTCACCGTCGCGGCGCGGAGCCCCGACGACGCGTCAGCCCCGACGACGCGTCAGCCCCGACGACGCGTCAGAGGGCCACGCCCAGCAGCGCGTCCACGGCGCGCGAGACCAGACCGGGCGCCCCCTCGTCCGTACCGCCGGTGGCCGACTGCGCGGCGGCCCAGCGGTCGACGGCGGCCAGGGCGGCCGGGGAGTCCAGGTCGTCCGCGAGCGCCGCGCGGATCTCCTCCACCAGCGCGTCGGCCGAGGGTCCGTCGGGCCGCGAGACGGCGGCACGCCAGCGGTCGAGGCGCTCCTCGGCCTCCCGCAGCAGCCCGTCCGTCCACTCCCAGTCCGAGCGGTAGTGGTGGGCCAGCAGCGCGAGCCGTATGGCCGCCGGGTCGACGCCGTCGCGGCGCAGCGCCGAGACGAAGACCAGGTTGCCCTTGGACTTGGACATCTTCTCGCCGTCCAGGGCCACCATCCCGGCGTGCACATACGTCTTGGCGAACGGCCGCTCACCGGTGAGGACCTGGGCGTGCGAGGCGCCCATCTCATGGTGCGGGAAGGCGAGATCGGATCCGCCGCCCTGCACATCGAAGCCCATGCCGAGGTGGTCCAGGGCGATGGCCACGCATTCGATGTGCCAGCCGGGGCGGCCGCGGCCGAGCGACCCGCCGTCCCAACTCGGCTCGCCGTCACGGGCGGCCATCCACAGCATCGGGTCGAGGGGGTTCTTCTTGCCCGGGCGCTCCGGGTCGCCGCCGCGCTCGGCGGACAGCAGCCGCATGGCCTCGGCGTCGAGCCGGCTGACCGAGCCGAAGGAGGGGTCGGACTCCACGGAGAAGTAGATGTCGCCTTCGAGTTCATAGGCGGCGCCCAGGTCGCGCAGCCGCTCCACGAGCGGCACGATCCCCGGTATCGCCTCGACGGCGCCGATGTAGTGCTGCGGGGGCAGCATCCGCAGGGCCGTCATGTCCTCGCGGAAGAGGGCGGTCTCACGCTCGGCGAGGGCCGTCCAGTCGTCGCCGTTCTTCTGCGCCCGCTCCAGCAGGGGATCGTCGACATCGGTGACGTTCTGGACGTAGTGCACCTGGCGCTTGGTGTCGAGCCATACGCGCTGAACGAGGTCGAACGCGTTGTAGGTCGCCGCATGACCCATGTGGGTCGCGTCGTACGGGGTGATCCCGCAGACGTAGATGCGCGCGACGGGACCGGGGGTCAGGGTGATCCGTCCCCCGGTCGCGGTGTCGTGAATGCTCAGGTCGCGGCCACTGCCGGGCAGGGCGGGAACCTCAGAAGCGGGCCAGGCATACATGCAATGAGCGTAACCGGATGCAGCGTCCGCATACGAACCGGACCAGTGGTGTTGGCCGGATGGGCGGTCTTGCGCGGACGTCCGCGAACTGCTTGAGCTCCGCGATCCGCGTTCCAGGGACTCCGGGCGGGGTGCGGCGGGCCCCACCCGGCCCCGGAACGGACGGCCCCACGGCCCCGGAACCGGCCGGTCCACCCGGACCGGAGCGGCCCGGCCCGCTCAGACCGGCGGCCAGGGGATGGCGGGCCACTGGCCGCTGGGCTCGGGGTGCTTCCCAGTGCGCAACAGCGCGGCGACACGGGCCCGCAGGGCCTCGATCTCGGCCCCGGTGATCAGCTCCGACAGCCGGGCGCTCAGCGGGCCGCCGTCGGCCAGCTCGCCCGCCAGCCGGCGCAGCACCTCCAGCACATCGTCCGGCAGCGGCTCCCCGGCCCAGCCCCACAGCAGCGTGCGCAGCTTGTCGTCGGCGTTGAAGGTCACTCCGTGATCAATCGCATAGAGCCGGCCACCGGCCGCGGGCAGCAGATGGCCGCCCTTGCGGTCGCCGTTGTTGATCACCGCGTCGAGGACGGCCAGCCGGCGCAGCCGTACGTCGTCGGCGTGGACCAGCAGCGCCGTACGGCCCTCGCCCACCTCGGCGTAGCCCACGGCCTTCCAGCCCGGACCCGGTTCATCGCCGTCGACGAGCGCGAGCAGCTCCGCTCCCCCGGTCTCCTCCGAGCCGTCGCCGTCCGGCCCGCCGTCGGCCCCGGCCGGCCCGCCGGTGGCCGTCTCGACCTCTACCCAGAGCTGGCACATCCCCTGCCCGTACGGCCCGTCGCGCAGCACCGTGGGCGGCACCAGGCCCCAGCCGGTGGCCTCGGAGATCTCGTACGCCGCGACCTCGCGCTGGGCGAGCGTGCCGTCCGGGAAGTCCCACAGCGGCCGCTCCCCGGCCACCGGCTTGTAGACACAAGGGGCGCTGTGGCCCTCGTACTCGACCGTGCAGTACAGCACCGCGTTGGACGCCTCCCGGACCCGGCCGCGCACCGTCAGCTCACCGAGAGCCAGCAACTCGGCCGGGGCCGGGGGCGTCAGGCTCCGCGGCGGTATCCGTTCTGGCGCGGACATACGTGTCCCTCCGGGTCGAGCGGCAGACTGCACAGCGGGCAGGGCGGCCGGCCGGCGTTGACGACCTCCAGGGCGCGCTTGGCGAACGCGCGCGCCTGCGTCCCGGTGAGCCGCACCCGCAGCATGGGCGGGCCGTTCACATCGTCCTGGAGCAGCCGCTCCTCGGCCTCGGCCAGGTCCTCCTCGGACTCGGCCTCCAGCTCGACCAGCGCCTGCGCCTCGACGATCATCCGCTGCTCCTCGCCGTCCCAGGCGAGTGCCATGGTGCCGACCCGGAACTCCTCCTCCACGGGGACTTCCAGCGGTGCGGTGTCGCTGAGTTCGGTCGGTGCGACGGCGGGGACCGGGGCGTTTCCGCCGGTGCGCCGCACCACCTCGTCCAGCAGCTCGTCTATCCGCTCGGCCAACGCGGCGACCTGCGTCTTCTCCAACGCGACACTGGTGGTCCGGCTGCCGGCGGACGCCTGGAGGAAAAAGGTACGGCGACCAGGCAGCCCGACCGTACCGGCGACGAATCGGTCCGGCGGGTCATAGAGGAACACCTGACGGGACAACGTCCTGCTCCATTTGGTTCGACTGCTCGGCTGACTGACTGCTGACCGCTGGGTGTCACGACCGCCCGGTCACGGCTGTCACGGCGCCCTCGCACCGCGGCACCACCCTACTGCGCACAGCGATCACGGTGCTCCCGCGTCGCCGCCCACCGCCGCGTCCCCGCCGCGGTGGCCGGTGTTCTCCTCGCGCGGCGCCAGACCGGCGAAGTCCCCGGTGTCCCCGAGCCGGACGAGGAAGGGGCGGGTCGGGGTGTACCGGATCGCGGTGACCGAGCAGGGCTCGACCGAGATCCGCTGGAACAGATCGAGATGGAGTCCGAGGGCGTCCGCGACCAGCGCCTTGATGATGTCCCCGTGGGAGCACATCAGATAGACCGCGTCGGCGCCGTGCTCCCGCTCGATCCGGGCGTTCCAGTCGCGCACCGCCTCGACCGCGCGCGCGTGCATGGCGCGCATGGACTCGCCACCGGGGAAGGCGGCCGCGGACGGATGCTGCTGGACGATGTTCATCAATGGTTCATCGGCGAGCTCGGCCAGCTTCCGGCCGGACCAGTCGCCGTAGTGGCACTCCCCGATCCGGTCGTCGGGGTGCAGCGGCAGTTCGGGGCGGGCGGCGAGCAGCGGGGCCAGCGTCTCCCGGCAGCGCTGCAGCGGGCTGGTGACGGCGGCGGCGAGCGGCAGTCCGGCCAGTCTGCCGGGCAGCGCCGCGGCCTGGGCCGTACCGCGCTCATCGAGGGCGACACCGGGTGTCCAGCCCGCCAGGACGCCCGCGGTATTGGCGGTGGAACGGCCGTGCCGTACGAGGATCAGCATGGGCATGGCTGCCACCCTACGACCCCTCCGGCGCCGCTCAGCGGGGATGCGCACCGATCCCGCACAGGGCCCCCTGTGCCGATCGGCATCACGCGAGGCACAATGCGCAGCGTGATCGTGGATTGTGCCATCTACCGGGACGGGGCCCGCACCGAGGGACCCGCCGACTTCTCCGACGCCCTGGACGAGGCGCGCGCGAGTGGGGACGCCTTCTTGTGGATCGGGCTGCATGAGCCGACCGAGAAGGAGTTCGAGCTGGTCACCAGCGAGTTCGGACTGCATCCGCTGGCCGTCGAGGACGCCCTGTGCGCCCACCAGAGGCCGAAGCTGGAGGTCTATGACGATTCGCTGTTCCTGGTGCTCAAGCCGGTGCAGTACGACGACAAGGCCGGGACCGTCACCGCGGGTGAGCTGATGGTCTTCGTCGGTGACTCCTTCGTGGTGACCGTAAGGCACGGCGAGGCCAATCCGCTCGGCTCGGTGCGCGACCGCCTGGAGAAGATGCCCGAGGTGCTCCAGCACGGCCCTACGGCGGTGATGTACGCGGTCTCCGACGCGGTCGTGGACCACTACCTGGACGTGGCCGACGCTCTGCACGGGGACCTGGAGGAGCTGGAGACGGAGGTCTTCGCCCCGAACGCGGGCGCCGGGCAGAACACCGCCGGGCGGATCTACGCGTTCAAGCGCGAGGTGATGGAATTCCGCCGCTCGGCCGGGCCGTTGGGGGAGCCGATGGAGCGGCTCACCGGCGCCGGGGTGCCGTTCGTGCACGAGGGCTCCCGGCCGTTCTTCCGCGATGTCAGCGACCATCTGACCCGGGTGAACGAGCATGTGGAGGGGCTGGACCGGCTGCTGTCGGACATCCTCTCCGCCCATCTCGCGCAGATGGGCGTGCGGCAGAACGACGACATGCGGAAGATCTCGGCGTGGGCGGCCATGGCCGCGGTCCCGACGATGATCGCCGGGATCTACGGCATGAACTTCACACACATGCCGGAGCTGAAGCAGCCCTGGGGATATCCGGGGGTGATCGCGCTGATGGCCGGTGTGATCGCGGTGTTGTACCGCTGGTTCAAGCGGCGTGGGTGGCTCTGAGGGCTTGAGGCGGGGGCGGGGCCGGTGCGGTGAGGCCGGTCTGTCGGACGGCCGGCGTGGTGAGTCGGCCGATCAGACGAGCTCGGGAGACTCGGGCACCCCGGAAGCGCTCTCCGCGGGTCCGCCCAGCGCGTTCCGCCGCTCGGGCATCCGCAGTGACACCATGCGCCGCCAGCCGCCCAGCCGCTCGTACGTGTGCAGGGCGTGGATCCCGGCCGCGAGCAGCCCGGACTTGGGCTTCGGCCAGCCGAGAAGGCGTCCCATGCGGGCCATCACGGCCAGGCTGACGTCCCGGTAGACCTCCATCTCGACGAGCGCGCTCTCCCGCAGGGTCCGCTGGATGGTCCGGCCGTATCCGTCGGCGGCCAGGCGCAGCAGCTCCTCGTGGCAGTAGGCGAGGTGGTTGTCCTCGTCGTCGGCGATCATGCGCACCGCGCGGCCGAGGTCGGGGTGGTCGCCGAAGTATCCGCGCAACATCATCATCTGGGCGGAGGCGCGCTGTTCGGTGACCCGGCTGTGGGCGAGGTAGATCACGATGTCGTGCTCGGTGAGCGGCTCGTCGCGGCGCAGCTTGTCATGGGCGAGGCCGATGCCGCGCGCCTCCAGGAGCATCGTGTAGTCGGTCTCGCGCGGCACCTCCATGGGCTCCAGACCGCGCTTGCGGAGCAGGGCGTTGAAGATCCGGCCGTGTTTGTCCTCGTCGGCGCCATGGCGGGCGATCTTGGGCGCGAGGTCGCGGCGGCTCTCGGGCACGAGGGCGGCGATCCGGCCGTTCTCCCAGCCGCCCTGGGCCTCCCCGCTGGCCGCGACGGAGCAGAAGAGCCGGAACGACTCGTCGTTGTCGAGGATCTCCTGGAACACGCTTTTCGCCGAGAGCATCGCCGCCACCTCCGTGCGCTGGTCGTGCGCCGCCGTGCGCTTCCGTGCCGGGATCCGTCCCGGCATCCGCGCGGGGTTTCGGCGCGGAGTCGGTGCAGAGTCGGTGCGGGGTCAGCGCAGGGTCGGCGCAGGAAAAGTCAACGGCCCGGCGGGGCCGGCGGCAACAGCTGGGGCACCCGGCTCGGCCGAACGGGGGACCCCTCCGTACGCCGCGTCCGCGTAACCCCTGGGCGGCGGAGGCGTTGTGCTGGATGACGGCCGTGGCGGGGAAGACCCCCGAGCCCCCACCACGGCCGCAGAACTTTCCAGGCTTCCCGGCGCGGCGCCGGGCCGGCACTGTGCACGTTTCGGGCGTTACGCGAGCCCGGCCCGCTCCAGGGCCTCGACGCCCGCCCGCAGCCCGGCGAGCCGCTCCTGAAGCGTGAAGCCCGCGGGTGTGAGCGACAGGGTGGTGACCCCGGCCCCCGCGTACGCCTGCATGCGGTCGGCGATGCGCTCGACGGGTCCGAGCAGGGCGGTGGAGTCGATCAGCTCGTGGGGGACGGCCGCGGCGGCGCCCTCCTTGTCCCCGGAGAGGTACTTCTCCTGGATCTCGGCGGCCTCCTTCTCGTACCCCATGCGCTGCGCCAGCTTGTTGTAGAAGTTCTGCTTGGCGCTGCCCATACCGCCCACGTAGAGCGCGGTGTACGGGCGGAACTGGTCGGCGAGGGCGCGGACGTCGTCGCCGAGGGCCATGGGGACTGTGGGCACCACGTCGAAGCCCTCGAGGTCCTTGCCCGCCTTCTCGCGGCCCGCGCGCAGCGAGCTGAGGGTGGTCTCCTCGGCGTGCTCGGGATCGTAGAACAGGACCAGGGCACCGTCGGCGATCTCGCCGGTCTGCTCCAGGTTCTTCGGGCCGATGGCCGCGATGTACAGCGGGATGTACTCCCGCACCGGGTGCACAGTGAGCTTGAGGGGCTTGCCGGGGCCGTCGGGCAGCGGCAGGGTCCAGTTCTGGCCCTCGTGGGTCAGCCGCTCGCGCGACATCGCCTTGCGGATGATCTCCACGTACTCGCGGGTGCGGGCGAGCGGCTTGTCGAACCGCACCCCGTACCAGCCCTCGGACACCTGGGGCCCCGAGACGCCGAGGCCGAGGCGGAAGCGGCCACCGGAGAGGGTGTCCAGGGTGGCGGCGGTCATCGCCGTCATTGCGGGGGTGCGGGCCGGGATCTGGAAGATGGCGGAGCCGACGTCGATGCGCTCGGTCTGCGCGGCGACCCACGCGAGCACCGTGGCGGCGTCCGAACCGTAGGCTTCGGCTGCCCAGCAGACGGAATAGCCGAGCCTGTCGGCCTCGCGGGCGACCGCGAGGTTGTCCGCGTCCATTCCGGCGCCCCAGTAGCCGAGGTTGATGCCGAGCCTCATACCGCACCCCTTACTGATCAGTAACGTCGCTGTTCCGGGGACTCTAGCGCGCATGGCCCTGATACGTCAGGGGTGGGTTATCCACAGGCTGCCACGTGGCGCTTTGCGGCCAGTAATCTCGACGTTCATGGAGCTAAGGCACCTCGGCCGCACGGGCCTGCGCGTCTCCCGGCTCGGGCTCGGCACGCTCACTTGGGGGCGGGACACCGACGAACACGACGCCGCGGATCAGCTCAAGGCGTTCTGGGAGGCGGGCGGGACACTTGTCGACACCGCGGATGTGTACGCGGACGGCGGCGCCGAATACCTCCTGGGGCAGCTGCTGGAGGGGTTACTGCCCCGGCGCGATCTCCAGATCGCCACCAAGGCGGGCAGCGTGCCCGACCCCGACCGCCGCTTCGACGCCTCGCGCGGCTATCTGCTGGCCGCGCTGGACGCCTCCCTGGAGCGGCTGGGCACGGACTATGTCGACCTGTGGCAGGTGCACGCCTTCGACCCGTTCACCCCGCTTGAGGAGACCCTGCAGGCGCTCGACATCGCGGTGAGCAGCGGGCGGGCCCGCTATGTGGGGGTGTCCAACTTCAGCGGCTGGCAGCTCGCGAAGGCCGCCACCTGGCAGCTGGCCTCCTCGGGCGCGCACACCCGGCTGGCCAGCACGCAGATGGAGTATTCGCTGCTCCAGCGCGGTGTGGAGCGCGAGGTGCTGCCCGCCGCGCTGGACCTGGGCGTCGGGCTGCTGCCGTCCTCGCCGCTCGGCCGCGGTGTGCTCACCGGCAAGTACCGCCATACGACGCCCGCCGACTCGCGCGGCGCCTCCGAGCTCGCGGCGTTCGTCGAGCCGTATCTGGACGAGGAGGCGAGCCGGATCGTCGAGGCAGTCGCCATAGCAGCCGACGGCCTGGCGACCACCGCGCTCAATGTGGCCCTGGCCTGGGTCCGCGACCGCCCGGGCGTCACCGCCCCGATCGTCGGCGCGCGCAACGCCCAGCAGCTGAGGGCGGCGTTGTCGGCGGAGACCCTTAGTCTTCCGGACGAGATCTGCCAGGCGCTCGACGATGTGTCGGCGCCCGTGCACCGCTATCCCGATCAGGACTGGAGCACGCTGTGAGTACCGACCGCCTCGCCGGCGACGCCGCACCCGCGCCCGAGGAGGCCGACCCGCCGGCGGAGCCGGCAAACCCTGGGGCCCGAGCACCGGGTGCCCCGGGCGACCCGGCTACCGGGACGGACCGGGACGACCGCAGCGAGGCCGACGTCACGGGCGCCCCCGCGGGGGCGGACCGGAACGACGAGGGGGCGGCCGCGGCCGCCGGATCCGCGGAATCCGCGGAATCCGCCGGACGGGGCGGGGCCGACGAGGCAGGGGCTCCCGCCTCCGGAGCGAGCTCCCACGGCGCCCAAGGCACTGGCGGCGAACCGCCCCCGGCAGGCGAGGTGGATGGGCCCGGAACGGGTCAGCAGGCTCCCTCCGCCGGGCAGGGCACATCCGGCCCAGGGGCGGGCCAGGGCTCCGC